>NZ_JBFRKH010000056.1:0-10128 GCF_041469265.1 Shewanella sp. 10N.286.51.B2 | reverse complement strand
CTGGCTTACCTGGCTTACCTGGCTAGCAGCATAGAGCTTCCATTAATTGAAAATAGTTCGCTGCTGACTGAAGACTCGTAAATCCACAAGAAAATGAATAATTAGCTTCTCGTAATTAGCTTCTCGTAATTAGCTTAGATTTACTCGCAAACTACCCAGTTGTAATTGTTAATCATCTGAACCTAAGTCAGTTAAACTGCTTTGAAAGTTGTTTACGAAGCTTTCTGTAATAGCTAAATTGTCATTTGCATTGCTGTAATCAGTTTGACTGTAGCCATTTAGTTGTGTCATTTTTTGGTGACATAAGTTGGTTTACTAGCCATGAAAGGTTAACTGTTTAAGTTAGTTGGCAGCGTTAAAGGGTTCTGCGTCTTTGTTTATAAAGCCACTAAACGTGTGCTTAAAACCAGTTATCCTTTTCAAGTAGTACATGTTAAACGAGTCCACCTAAGTCTTTATCACCAAGTGTCCCGGCTTGTTAGGCTCAGAATCTAGTGGACAACGAAAGTGATTTACCTGTTATTTAAACCCTAGTTGCTAATTTTAAGATTTATTTTGATTCATTCTAGATTTTATTAAGCAGTGAAATAACACTTCTTTTTATTAGCTGCTAAAAAAGTATTCAAGTCAACTATATCAATTGCAGCCTGGTTTGGCATTGGTGTTTGCTCCAATGCAGAATATAGTTTTGTTTAAGGGATTTTTTTAAAGAAGGGTTTTGTGCGGTGCTAATAGGTAAGTTAGCTATTCATGCGCTGTAGGTATTAGAAATATAATCGCTTGAGAGCTATTTAAAAGCTTCCAGTCAGCTTATTACGATTAATATAGGGTTTAGTGTGCTTTGTTAATATAAGTCCGTTTAAATGTGCGCAGAGGCTAGGGTTATCATTTTCCAGGTAATTAGCACTTTATAGTTTTTTGGGGGGGAATTGCGGCTAATGCAGAGGGATTGATTATTACAACTTTTTGGTTAAACATTAACTCTTGGTTGTTTGAGGGCAACAGTAAACTTAAACTCATAGTTGACTTCCTATACTTTAATTACGCAAGCCAAATAAAAAAGCACCGACCAATTATGGTCAGTGCTTTACATGGTGATTAGCTTACGGATGAAGCTTAAATTTCGTATGGTCGCTACTTAATCTTGGATTAGTTGTATTTATAACCTTCGGATTGAGTTTGCTCAGAGTAATCTAATTTTTCATGGCTTTGGCCCATGGCTTCAGCAACTTCTGGAGGCATGTAATTTTCATCATGCTTTGCAA
Source organism: Shewanella sp. 10N.286.51.B2 (assembly GCF_041469265.1). Taxonomy (NCBI): domain Bacteria; kingdom Pseudomonadati; phylum Pseudomonadota; class Gammaproteobacteria; order Alteromonadales; family Shewanellaceae; genus Shewanella; species Shewanella sp. 10N.286.51.B2. The sequence goes on along the minus strand of NZ_JBFRKH010000056.1, from coordinate 8,863 downwards.
GTACTTCAGTTGCTTGTAATACGCCAGGCTCTGTTAATACACCTTGTGCAACAATACCTTGTCCTTCACGGAATAGATCAGGCAACAAGTCATCAAATGTTACGATGATTTCGCCACCAAGAATATCATGAATGGCAAATTCAACATGTAAACTATCAGGATCACGTACCATTGAGCCTAAGGTCACCATACCACCTACACGTATACGTTGACCAACTTCAGGCTTGTCACCTGTATCTGGTTTACCGTTTACAATTTCATACGGAGTATAGAATAAGTTTAAGTTTGAATTTAGCGCATATATTAGTAATGATGCGATACCGGCAACACCTGCAATTAATGCGACTGCCAGTGTTAATCTCTTTTTGCGTCTTGAATTCACTATCTGCTACTCCTAGTTTCTTTAAGGCGGTCTTCTCGTTCCATCTTTTTAGATATTTCGAGTAAGACGGATCTTTTTTGACGAAGGCTCAAGAATAGTAACGTCCCTAAGCTTCCGAAGGTAACACCGTATGACAACCATACATAGAATGCATAACCGCCCATATTTAAAAATTCAGAAAATGATTCGAACTGTATCATTTCGATGCCTCCGCTTTTGCTAATTCTCTAACCCAAGGACGCATTCCATTTCTAGCTAAAATCTCAGCTTTGTAGCGTAGCAAAGTGATTGCACCAATCATTAATCCAAAACCGACGATATTGATAAGTAACGGTGCTAACATTTCCATTGGCATTGATGACTTTTCAGTGATTTTAATTGTCGCAGGTTGATGTAAGCTGCTCCACCAATCAACTGAGTATTTAATAATTGGAATATTAATTACACCAACTATTGCTAAAATGCCCGCTGCACGAGCTGCAAGTACTTTATCTTCAAATGAAGCGTAAAGAGAGATTACACCTAGGTATAAGAATAATAGCACCAGTTCTGATGTTAAGCGTGCATCCCATACCCACCAAGTGCCCCACATAGGTTTGCCCCATGCAGCACCAGTTAACAAGGCGATAAAGGTGATTACAGCGCCTATTGGTGCAATTGAGGCTGCAACCCAATCGGCTGCTTTAATCTGCCATACAATCCCGACAAATGAAGCGGATGCCATAGCCATATACGCGGCCATAGACATTGAGGCAGCTGGTACATGGATATAAATAATTCTGAAACTTTCGCCTTGTTGGTAATCCATTGGGGCAAATAGCATTCCCCAGATGGTTCCGACACTTATAAATAAGATGGCAGAAAATGCAAACCAAGGTAAAAGGGTTGATGCTAGTTTGTATGCACGCTCTGGATCAGCGTATGAATGTAGCCATTTCCACATTTAGTTTGTACTCACTCTTAATGAAGCACCAATTGCAAATGGTGCCATAACTAATGAACCGACCAACATTGCACCAATAATAGCAAGTTGACCTGTGTAGGGTAAATTCATTCCAGCCGCATCAATCGCACTTGTAGCGAAGATGAGAACAGGTATATATAGCGGTAAAATTAGCAAGCTTAGTAGTACACCGCCTTTGCGTAATCCAACCGTTAATGCAACACCAATAGCGCCAAGAAGGGACAATACTGGTGTTCCGACTGCTAGTGTCGAGATTAGCGCGCCATAGCTATTGCTATCTAAATGCAGCAGTACTGCAAGTAAAGGTGCCACTAATATTAATGGTACACCGGTTAAAATCCAGTGTGCCAATACCTTTGACAATACCAATATTGATAATGGCTGTGGGCTGAGCAACATTTGCTCTAAGCTGCCATCACTAAAATCGGCTTTAAATAAACGCTCTAATGACAGCATCGATGCTAGTAGGGCTGCGACCCAAATAATGCCTGGTGCCACACGTGATAATACTTGTGGTTCAGGGCCAATGCCTAGCGGAAACAATGTCACTACCAGTACAAAGAATAATAACGGGTTAAAAATATCACCACGATGTCGAATGGCGATTTTTAGATCCCGATGCAACAATGTCATAAATGCTTGGGTGTAACTTATGCCTCTTTTCATTGTTGTACCTTATACGAAACGATAGTCTAGTTTTACCTTACGAAGCACATCATCAGTAATGATGCCCATATCTTGGTGAGTTGTCATAATCACGCAACCCCCATTTTTAGTGTGCTGAATAAATAATTGCTCTAGTTCTTCAACACCTTTTTTATCAATGGCGGTAAATGGCTCATCTAAAATCCAAATACGACTGTTGGTATGCCACAGTCTTGCTAATGCGGTGCGACGATGCTGACCTGCAGATAAATGTCCTGCTAGGGCTTCTTCAAAACCGCCTAAGTTAACTTTGGCTAATATATCGTAACTATCAAAGTCATCATAACCACTTAACCTTAAATTGAAGTTAAGATTTTCTTTTGCTGTTAACTCACTTTTAACACCTGCTAAGTGACCTAGGTAAAGTAAATCTTCATTAAATTCATCACGGCATTGTGTGATATCGGTATCGATATATTCGACTTCACCAGCGTATGGCCTTGAAAGTCCGGCTATTATGCGTAGTAAACTGGTTTTTCCGGCACCGTTTGGGCCTTCAATTTGGACAATATCACCAGCGTTAATTTCAAAACTCAATTCGTCAAACAGAATGCGATCTTCACGAATGCAGGTTAACTCATTCGCTCTTATTAAGGTCGGCCGTTGAATGTTTTCTGTCACTTAGCCCTCATTATCACTGTTAAAGATGAATATAATTTTATATTAACATAAACACAATTAGCGGTTTAGCATTCAGCTCATCTATGTGCTAGGTATTTGAAGTGGTTCCAATAAAATACATCTTATGTGAACTTTTTCATGATTCTCTAATATATTACTTTATCTTAGCTTATTGTCTTCATTTGGACGCCAAGGTGAGATTCTTGTCACAAAAAGGTGAGTTTTATTGAAGTTTGTAGTAATCTGATGACGATTTATAAGTCTGCCTTCATTAAAAGGTGGCGTTGAGCTGTTAATTTATTTGCATTTAGGAACGATGAACATGAAAAAATTATTAGCAATGACTGCAGTTGCCGCGTTGACTTTGTCTTCAAACGTTTTTGCCCAAGATGGCGAAGCGGTTTATAACAAAGCGTGTACAGTATGTCACAGCATGGGAGTTGCTGGTGCACCAAAGACTCACGACGCTGCAGCTTGGGAACCACGTTTAGCTAAAGGTCTTGATGCATTAGTTGCAACAGTCAAAACAGGTTTAAATGCAATGCCACCAGGTGGAATGTGTACTGATTGTACTGATGAAGATTACAAAAACGCTATTGAGTTTATGTCTAAGTAATTTTAGGTTGCTCAATAAAAAAACCGGCTTAAGAGCCGGTTTTTTTATGTCTATTTATTGATAGTGGATTATTGAACCACTGTATCAAGTAATAGTTTAGCTTCTTTACCCACAGCAACAGATGCAACGATACCTTTTAAATCACCAGGTTGCGCCTTCACACTGCCATGTTTTGATAGCACTGCGATAATTTCTACATTTGCAGCACTGCTTAGTTTTACATCGCCACCCATTGAAGTAGTGTCATCAAGTGTCACCGTTACAGGTAAACTGTTGGCACTTATTTTGGTCGCAGCTAAAGGTACCTTAGGGCCTTGAGTTGAACGGGCGAAGATAAATACCATATCTGAAGAGCTAACTTGATCGGCTAACTCTGGAGCAATTGATATCGCGACATCTACAGTTTTAACACCTGCTTCGGCTGTAGCTGCTGCCATTGGGTTATGAGTACTATCGTTTGGCATCACTCCCGTTTCAGCTTGAATACGCATTTGGGCAGATTCAATAGCATTCATAAGTGCAGTGCGATCCACATCTTTACGATCGCTATCTAAAATAGATTGCCACGCTGTGATTGCGCTTTGATAGTCAGCAGTGAAAAACGCATCCATACCGACAAGCAACAATGTAGAAGGGTCGTTTGGATCTAAAGCTAAAGATTGATCAACAAGCGCTTGAATCTGAGGATTCATTTGCTGACCATTTTTGTAATACAGTGCCGTCGCTTTAGGGCCTAATAATTCAGAAGCTGTGCCAACTAATTCCATCACTTTATCAAAAGAGGCAACAGCATGATCAAACTGGTTTGCTGAAATATAAGCATGACCTAAGCTAAACCAAGCTTGGCTGTTTTCTGGCTCAGCTTGAACTTGCTGCTCCATCATTTGTACACGTTGAGCCATAATCTGCTCATTGCTCATACCTTGATGTGGCGAAGCTTCAGCTTGTGGCGGGGTAGCTAACTCCTGGTATGCACCAAGGGTTGAGTAAAAGTAACCTGAAACAGCCAAGACACCAACGGTCATAATTGATGGCCATAAGATCCCTTTTGCTTTTAATTTCGTATCTAAAGAATCGTCACCTGCAATCTTCATATCTTGCAGAAGGCCAATTTCTAGTTCTTTTTTAAGCGCGTCAAACTCTGTTTGATCAAGCAAGCCTTCTTCAAGTTCTTTAGCTAAAATGCCTGCGCGCTCGTTGAAGAGTTCAAGGTTAGTTTGCTTACGTACGCCTGATTCTTCAGCAGATAGCATTTTTTGCTGACGAAAATGAGGGATCCAAATCAGCATTAAGCTGATGAGTACGACAAGCGCAATAAATATCCAAAATGTGGTCATTGTTTCAATATTCACTTTTAGGTTGCTGAAAAAATAAAGCGGAACTGCCGCCTAACTTGAGTGCTAGATTATACGTAAAGATGATTCATTGAACAGTAATATACGATTTTACTTAGTCAGAATCCTTATAGTTGGGCACTGGTTCACAAATAAATAACCACCTTTGAAATCAAACGAAACTTAAATGAACTTTTTTAGTCATAGGCTTAGCTGTTATAACTGTGTGTTTTTAATCTCTATTTTTTTGAGAATGAGACTAGTGACCCAGTTTTGCATGAAATAGGCAGACATAAACAACAGCAAATACTAAAATATAACAAAATTCGTATTAGCTAATGTTAATGTAGCTGATATATAGCATTATGTTAGTTATGCGTTGGTTTGATTAGGTTCGGACCAACTTTTATCACACTGAGGAATACCCATGATCCCAGAACTTGGACACTTCTCGCTCATTATAGGTGTGGCATTTGCCATGCTATTAATGACCGTGCCGTTAATTGGTGCAGCCCGTAAGGACCAGTATCTCGTAAGATATGCTTGGCCGATTTGTTACGGTATGTTCTTTTTCATCGCTCTTTCAGTTATCAGCCTAGGCTATAGTTTTGCCGTTGATGACTTCTCTGTGGCTTATGTCGCACATCATTCAAACTCACAATTGCCAATCTTCTTTAAGATTGCAGCAGTGTGGGGTGGCCATGAAGGGTCACTTCTATTCTGGGTATTCTCTATATCTGTCTGGGCTGCATCAGTTGCATTGTTCAGTAAAGGTATGGAAGAAGTCTTTATCGCACGTGTTCTTGCGGTATTAGCAATGATCATTGTTGGCTTCTCTTTATTCATGCTAATCACTTCAAGCCCATTTGAGCGTATTTTCCCAATACCGATGGAAGGTCGAGATTTAAACCCAATGTTGCAAGATGTGGGCTTAATCTTCCATCCACCAATGTTGTACTTGGGGTATGTTGGTTTCTCAGTTAGCTTTGCATTTGCTATTGCTGCGCTTATGAGTGGTCGTCTAGATTCTGCTTGGGCTCGTTGGTCACGTCCTTGGACACTAGCAGCTTGGGTATTCCTAACAGGCGGTATCTCGTTAGGCTCTTGGTGGGCATACTACGAACTTGGCTGGGGCGGATGGTGGTTCTGGGATCCAGTTGAAAACGCATCGTTCATGCCTTGGTTAATCGGTACAGCGTTAGTGCATTCACTTATTGTGACTGAAAAACGTGGCGCATTCCGTAACTGGACCGTATTACTGTCAATATTCGCTTTCTCATTAAGCTTGCTAGGTACCTTTATTGTTCGTTCAGGTGTTTTAACATCAGTACATTCATTTGCAGCCGATCCTAGCCGTGGTATGTTTATTCTGCTCTTGCTTGGCCTCGCAGTTGGTGGCTCCTTGACCTTGTTTGCGTTAAGAGCAAGTCAAATGAGCAGTCCTGCAAGGTTTGAACTCAAATCTAAAGAGACCTTCTTACTTGTATGTAATGTGTTATTAACTGTTGCAGCAGGTACTGTACTACTTGGTACGCTATATCCATTGCTAATTGATGCATTAGGTATGGGCAAAATCTCTGTAGGACCTCCATATTTCAACGCTGTATTTGTACCAATTGTACTTGTACTGTTTGGCTTCATGGGAATTGGCCCAATCATTCGCTGGAAAAAATCTAAAGCGGGTGAGATTAAACGCCAACTTATGATCCCTGCGATTGTGGCTGCAATTGTTGGTTTGGCAACACCATTTATCGCTGGTAACGAAATGAACCTTTGGGTTGCATTCGGTATTGCTGCTGCGACATGGGTAGCACTAGCAACCTTCAGAGCGGCATATAACCTAGTAACTGACAAAGAAGGTAAGTTCACCCTTAACAAGATAGGCCGTAGTGAAATGGGGATGATTATTGCCCATTTAGGTATTGCCGTATCAATTGTTGGTGCCACTATGGTGTCTAACTACTCGATTGAGAAAAGTGTTCGTATGGGCCCTGGTCTCAGTGAAGAGTTAGCGGGTTATACCTTCAACTATATTGAAACCAAAAACGTGGTTGGTCCTAACTACACCGCGCAACAAGGTCAGATTGAAGTTTATTACGATGACGAATTTGTTACATTGTTAAGACCTGATCGTCGTCAATACAATGTACGTACGATGGATATGACTGAAGCAGGTATTGATTGGGGCTTGTTCCGTGATCTATATGTGACTATGGGTGATCCATTGAGCATGACTCAATTTGCTGTACGTCTTAACTATAAACCGTTTGTTCGTTGGATTTGGTTTGGTTCAATCTTTATGATGGTCGGCGGTTTCTTAGCTGCATCAGACAAGCGTTACCGCGTTAAAGAAGCTAAAACTGCTAAAGAAGAAGCAGAACAAGCAAAATTAGCCACTGCTTAATATATCGGAGAAAGTATGAAAAAGTTGGTGCTGTTTATACCATTGGTATTGTTTTTGGGGATGGGAGTTTTTCTTTATCAGGGGTTATTCTTAAATCCACAAAAGCTGGATTCAGCACTAGAAGGAAAGCCGGTACCGGCTTTCCAACTTGAACGCCTTGAAACGCCGGGTGAAATGTTAACGCAAGCTGATTTAAAGGGTGAAGTGTCGATGATCAATGTTTGGGCTACATGGTGCCCGGCATGTAAATACGAACATCCTTTTTTAATGATGCTTGCGCGTAAAAATATTTTACCTATTTATGGTGTTAATTATCGAGATGAGCGTGCGCCAGCAATACGTGAGTTAAGTCGTGAAGGCGATCCCTACACGCTTAACATTTTTGATAAAGATGGACGTTTAGGTTTAGACCTTGGGGTATATGGAGCACCAGAAAGTTTCATTGTTGACCATAACGGTATAATCCGTTTCCGCTACGCGGGGCCAGTTGATAGTAATGTCTGGAGTGAAACACTCTACCCAATGATCCAACAGTTACAAGCTGAAGCTAAACAAGACGGAGTTTAATAATGAAAACATTGAAAATACTTGTTGGCTTGATGACAAGTTTAGTTTTAGCTTTTAATGTGATGGCAACGCCAGTAGATACTTATGAATTTAAATCTACCGATAACCAAAAGCGTGCGTTGAACTTAGCGCACTCTTTACGTTGCCCACAGTGTCAAAATCAGAACTTGATCGATTCTAATTCGCCAGTAGCCCAAGACCTCCGTCTTGAAGTCTACACCATGGTTGACGAAGGAAAGAGTGATGATCAAATAGTAGATTTTATGACAAGTCGTTACGGTGACTTTGTACTATATAAGCCAAGATTAGATCCTAAGACCTACATTCTATGGATTGGCCCATTTGTACTAATGCTTATTGCACTTTACATTGCATTGGTTGTTGTTCGTAAACAACGTGGTAAAGCAGCAAATGTGGAGCAAGAGTTAACTGACACAGATCGTGACGAGTTAGCCGCTTTATTAGCAAGCAAGCAACAGCGAGATGAAAAATGAACAAGATGATCAAATTGATCATGCTTGGTGCATTAGCGGTAAGTTTTACCGCTAATGCATATCCTGGAATGGAAAAACAGCAACAGCATGTTAGTCAATCAACACTTGATAAGATAAATGTATTAGCGCAGCCGTTTCCTATTGCACACATTGGTTTTAATGATGCCGAAGGCAATGAAGTTGATTTCGAAGCCCATAAAGGCAAAGTTGTTATCATTAATATGTGGGCGACCTGGTGTCCTCCGTGTGTAAGAGAGCTACCTGCATTAAATCGATTAGAGAAAACACTGAGTAAAGACGAATATGTGTTGATGCCAATCTCTATTGATGCAGAAGGCAAGAAGCAAGTTAGCCCTTTCCTTGATTCTATTGGTCTAGGTGCTTTTACTTCTTATTACGACCCAAGACAGAATTTACGAGAAGTATTTCCACTAGACACCATACCAGCGACCTTTATTCTAAATAAAGAAGGTGAATTGGTTGCTTATGTGCGTACTTATGTCGATTGGGATGATGAAAACGCTGTTGAGTTTTTACGACAGTTTCAATAAATTGCAATTAAAGTCTAACGATAGTGATATAAGGTTGCTTACTTAATAGACTAATCACACCTGAATTGATTAAAAAAGATCGTATTTGATGAAAAGATCATCATGCGATCTTTTTTTTGCTTTTTTATCACTAAAAGCCCTTGCGCTAAATCTTAACTTGCCTATAATGCGCATCCACTGACACGGCGACAGGCCAATAGCCTCAAGGTGTTAGCGTTAATTAAG
>NZ_JBFRKH010000055.1:0-48571 GCF_041469265.1 Shewanella sp. 10N.286.51.B2 | reverse complement strand
GACATTCAGCAAGTGAGCAAATATATTGCTTTTGCAGTGGCTAAAAAAGCTATCGAGCAAGAATTAGCCCTACCTTGTCCAGATGAATTACTGCAACAACAAATTGAAAGTAATTTCTGGGAACCTGAATATCGCCGTTACAAACGCACCGCGCTCTAACAGATAACAGACCAAAAAAAGCAATGCTGAGGCATTGCTTTTTTTTATCGATAATTAACCTGCTACAGTCGGCTAATTTGTTATTTGCGTTTAATCATTGGCAAAACGGGCTAAAAAATCTAGCGAAGGCGCGAAGAATGATGAGCCGGTTAATGCCTTGGTAAACTGCATCAAATGATCATGATTACCATGGCCGTCACCATGCACCATACTGCGAAGCATTTCTTCAAAGTTGGTCGGCGTGCGACAGGTTGAAATAAACATTAACCCTTGTTCTTTAAGCGACCCAAATGGCATGCTCTGACGCAATATCTCCATTGAGTTACCTTGGGCATCTTTTAAATTAACTCGCTTAATATGGCTGGTTAACGGCTTATCTTCAGAGGCGTATTCAATATCATCTTGCTTGGTACGACCAATGATATCTTCTTGTTTTTTATTCGGTAAACGATTCCATTTACTTAAGTTGTGGGCATACTTTTGCACATGAATATAACTGCCACCTTTAAAGCTGGCATCCTCATCATCAACTAAAGCCACTTGCTGACGATTACGGCCTTTCGGGTTTTCTGTGCCATCAACAAAACCAGTTAAGTCACGGCTATCCATAAAGCGGAAGCCACGCTCTTCTTCAATCAGCTCAACCAAGCCTTCAAACATTTGGTTGATTTCATTGGCCACTAGATGAAGGATGTCGTAACGATCGCAACGAATATGCACAAATAAATCATATTCAATGGCAGGCGCATCACGATTTTCAGCTTGCATCGCTGGGAATGGACGCAAATGTTTAGGACGTTGTTCACTATAAAGTGAATCCCAATAGTTAGCGCCAATAGCTACAAAGCCATTAAAGGCACTATCTGCATATTGATCTGTGAGCTCATAGATGTATTGAGCAACATTGGCTAAACAAGGGCGTAATTGAGCTTCAACAGCGTCATTTGCATTAAACATCAAATAGACGCTATGCAAATTACCTTCGGCACAAACCCCTAACTGTTCGCGAGGCATATTCTGATTTTCCATGTTGGAATCAATCACCTTTATCAAATATAAGAGAGCATAATTGTAAGGTAATTGAGCAATTAATTCCTTGTGCTCAAGCTCAATTTTTTAACAACTTTGATACGCATCACTAAAAAATAACCAGTGAATGTGGCGAGATTGATAAATTGACTTTCAGACCTAAGGTCAGTTCAGTTAATTGGCTTCTAACTTCGAGCGTTTGTTGTCCTACCTTAACCCAATAATGACAAATTGTACCTAGAAAACGACGCTCAATAATTTCACCATGGCCTTGAGAAGCAGGTTGTAGATCAATCTGTTGCGGTCTAAGTAGCAACTGGCCTTGATAGTTAGCAGCTTGAGATAACTCAGAGGTACTTTCAATTAATCCCAGAATAGATGACACTTGCTGCTGATTTTTCACCATCACAGATAAATAATTACCCGCACCAAGAAAATCAGCCACATAACGCTCTTTAGGGTGAGCATAGAGGGTTTCAGCTAAACCGTGTTGTACAATGGCGCCATCTTTAAACAATGCCAGCTTATCAGCAAACACAAAGGCCTCATCTTTACTGTGGGTCACAAACACCGCACTGACATTACGCTGTTTTAATATTTGCCTGATCTCTAACATCATTTCATTTCGTACTTGGGCATCAATGTTAGAAAACGGTTCATCAAGTAATAATAATTCAGGCTCATAGGCTAATGCACGAGCAATAGATACCCGTTGCTGTTGTCCACCTGATAACTCATGGGGGTAACGCGACTCTAGCCCTTCAAGCTTGACCAGTTGTAGCATCTCTTCAAGCCGGGCTTTACGTTGACTATTATCCAGCCCATTGACCCCAAATAACACATTCTCACTGACAGTTAAGTGCGGAAATAAGGCATAGTCTTGGAAAATCATTCCAATGCCGCGATGTTCACTGGCAACAAACGTGTTGTCACCACTTAAACACTCACCATTAATTGAAATACAGCCCTGGCTGATGGCCTGTAAACCTGCAATAGCACGTAATAAGGTGGTTTTTCCGCAACCACTTGGGCCAAGCAGTGCAACGATTTCACCTTGTTCTAAAGTGAGATCGAGCCCTTTAAGAATCACCTGTCCTTGGTAGTCACTTTTTACATTTTGAATGGTCAATGTGGACATATTAGCTCTCTTGCTCCAATGAACGGTTTAGATAAATCAATGGCACTAACCCAACTAACACAATCACGATAGCAGCCAAAGCGCCATGTTCGAGTTGTTCATCGGAGACAAACTGGAATACATAGGTGGCGAGGTTTTCAAAACCAATGGGTCTTAACAATAGCGCTGCGGGTAGCTCTTTCATGCTTTCAATAAACACTAATAATGCCCCTGCAAAAATGCCTTTGCGTAGCAGCGGTAAATGCACTCGCCATAATAACTTAGTCGGCTTTTGCCCCATGGTAATACTGGCCATATCCAAGGAAGGCGAAATACGTTTATAGCTGTTTTCAATGCTGCCAATAGATATCGCCACAAAGCGAACGCAAAAAGCAAAAATTAGCGCGATAACGCTACCGGTAAATAACAATCCTGGGCCGCGCGCACCAAAATAGTCATAGACATCATTTATAGCAAAATCTAAATACGTTAATGGCACCAACACGCCAATAGCCAGCACTGTGCCTGGTATGGCATAGCCTGTGCTACTTAATCGTGAAGGTAATAGGTCTGCCCGACGGGGGCTTACGCGCCTAACAAACATCAACACTAATGCCAGTAGCACACATATAAAACTCACGACGAGGGCAATATACAAACTGTTGAAACTGTATTGCCAAAACTGGCTGTTCCAGCTCTGGTCAAAGTAGTCGATGGCGTAGCCGCTTAATACAATAAAAGGTAATAAAAACGCGAGACCAATCAGCAGGCTACAATAGCCAAAGGCGAGCCAAGCTTTAACACCTTTTAGCTGGTATCTGTCTGATTCAGTTAACCTAGACTGCTTTTGATATAACTCTTGTTTGCGTCTGGCAAATCGCTCAAAACCCACCATGGCAAAAATCACCAGCAACATAATGGCTGATAATTTTGCTGCTGCCGATAAGCTGCCATAACCCAGCCAAGTGTCGTATACCGCAGTGGTTAAGGTTGGCACCGCAAAGTAACTCACTGTAGCAAAATCGGCAGCGGTTTCCATGGCCACTAATGCCATCCCTACTGCAAGTGCCGGCCTTGCCATTGGCAGGCCTAAACGCCAAAAGCTTTTCCACGGGCTACAGCCCATAATTCTAGAGGCGTGCAATAGGCTGGAAGATTGCTCCATAAAAGCCGTTCTGGCTAATAAATAGATATAAGGAAATAACACCAATGACAGCATAATTGCTGCGCCGGTTAGGCTGCGAATATCAGGGAAATAATAATCTTGCGGGGACGTCCAGCCAAACACTTGCCTTAGCAACTTTTGTACAGGACCGGCGTAATCAAGCATGTCGGTATACACATACGCGACAATATAAGCAGGCATTGCCAGTGGCAATAGCAGCGCCCATTGAAAGTAACGTCTAGCAGGGAAATGACAACGAGCTACCAACCAAGCGGCTGGCACTGCAATCACTAAGGAACCGACACAGACCTTCAGCATCAGCAATAGGCTGTTACTAATATAGGTCGGTAAAACGGTGTCAATTAAGTGACTAAAAACAGCTTCGTCAGGGAGTGTAGCTTGTACTAAAAGTGCAAAAAGCGGCAAAATTAATATTACCGCAATTGCATAACCAGCGAACGACCAGCCTCTGGTTAAGCCTAAGATCATAAATACTTTCCAGTCTATGCCGCGTTATCGGTTAACGCGGCGAAATAAAGCATCCTTACAGATCAAATTTTACTTCATCAATTAGCTTCACTGCCGCTTGATGGTTTTCTGCTAGCTTAAAGATTGGAAGACTATCTGCATTGAAGTCCCCCCAAGAGGCTACCATGTCAGAAGGGGCAACATCGGCTTTTACCGGATATTCCATGTTGACTTCTGCGTAAAGACTTTGAGCTACATTAGATGATAAAAATTCCATCAATTTTATAGCATTATCTTTGTTTGGGGCAAACTTAGCTAGTGCCATACCTGAAACATTTATATGGGCACCGCGGTTATCTTGGTTAGGAAAGTTGATTTCCACTGATTCAGCCCAGCTTTTTTGCTTAGGGTCCTTAATCATCTTACCAAAGTAATAACTGTTACCTAAGGCGATATCACATAAACCTTCGTTTACCGCTTTAACTTGCGCGCGATCATTGCCTTGTGGTTTACGAGCTAAATTGGCTTTAAGCCCTTCTAACCACGTTTTGGTTTCAGCTTCACCGTGATGGGCAATCATTGAAGCAACCAGGGCAATGTTATAAGGGTGCTTGAAACTACGAGTACAGATTTTGCCTTTATATTGCTCAGAGGCTAAATCTTCATAATTAATATCTAGCTTACCTAAACGCTCTTTTGAAGAATAAACATTACGTACCCGCATGGTTAATGCGTACCAATCGTTACTCGGTGAGCGGTATTGGGCCGGGATATTGTGATTTAAAGTCTCGCTATTCACATCAACAACTAATTTTTTATCAACGAGTTCCATTAAACGAGAAAAGTCAGAGGTTAACACTAGATCTGCAGGAGATAAGCGCCCTTCACGAGCAATACGCTCAGCGATGCCATCTTTGGCAAAAACCACATTCACCTTGATGCCAGTCTGTTCGGTAAATTGCGCTAAAATGGGTTCTACTAGAAAAGCTTGACGATAAGAATAGATAGTAAGATCTTCAGCAGCGGTTGCTGAAATTGAACTTAGTGACGATACTGCTGCTAATCCTAACAGTGCCAGACGCTTAAACGACTTCATTCCAAATTCTCCTTGGCGTTGCGTTACTTTTTATCAGCATAATGGCCCCGTACAGGGGGACTTTCATAATACTAACGAGTAACTGCTTATAGAAATGATAACAGTTATCAATTGCGATAAGGGTAATAGATCACTATCTAAGGAGCAAGTATTGTTTAAGGATATAAGCTAACTAAGATTAAAATATATTTTTTAAATGTACTGCATTAATTACAGCTTCTGCGCTTTTCGCAGCAAGCGAATAAACAGTTTAGCCATTGATAATGCGAGTTACAGCAATGTTACTGCCGAAATACTAACAAGCTACAGCTCGCTAGTTACTCGCTAACGAAAGTCTATTTAAAAGCAGGCTACCAATATTTTTCGACGGTAATTTGCCCTGGTGCTCGACGTAGATTCTTCACTAACCCCTTTTCTATTAGTACCGTTTGCGCATCAGAAATCATTCCTGGATTACCACAAATAAGTACTTGTGAGTTATCTTGCGACAAGGTAACTCCAGCCGCTTGTTCAATGAGACCGCTACTTAACCCATCAGGGATACGACAAGATAAGCCGTCTTTATATTCTTCACGAGTGACAATAGGTATCAGTTCAAATTTTTCGGGATATTGTTGCTGCAGCGCTTGTAATTGGGGTAAATAAGCCAAGTCTGCAATCATCCGCACACCGTACACCAGCACCACTTTTTCAAACCGTTGCCACGGCTCTGCTGTTTCCATAATCGATATAAAAGGCCCCACGGCAGTGCCAGTTGCCAAAAACCACAAATCAGGGCCTTGAAGTGCCCCTGAGGGGATTTCATCTAAAGTCATAAAGCCTGATGCCTTGGTGGTTACTTCGATGTTATCGCCAATTTTAAGTGCCTGTAAATCTGGAGATAACTGACCATCTTCAACAGCGACGGCCAGCACTTCGACATAATCTTTACCGGGTGGGTTAACGATAGAGTAGGCTCTAGCAATGCGCTTATCGTCACGCATCTGACTCAGTTTAATAAACTGACCGGCAATAAATGGCTCAACATCGGCGCGAATACGCAGCGAAAACAACTTGTCATTCCAATCTATACGTTCAATTACAGTACCAGTTGTCCACATAGGGTAATTCCTTGATTTTAGATCTGCTATTTATCTACTGGCAGGGTCTTTAAACAACATTTGGCTAGACCTTACTGTATTAAACTATAGGTTTGATCAACGCCTTCGGCAATAGCTGGGTAAAACTGTTTTAATAGCAATCAAACTCTATCGCTTACTTATACTTAGCTAGAACAAGGTCAAATTTTTTGTCATAAATATCCCCCATCAGCCATACTGAGGATAGTCATAAATCTGCATATCTGGTTAAAATAAACGCAGATAATCACAGGCTAGCGTCAAATTTGCATCAAACAGATCATTTTTAAGGAACAAAAATGCAGAAGAATTGGTTTATTTGGGGATTAGAAGTTTTTACGGGATTATTTCTTGCGTTTATCGCACTGTTCTTTATCGCGATAATTTATATGTATCTCGCAGATAAATTACAAACCAAGCAAGCGATTAGGCATAACTATCCAGTTATTGGCAGATTTAGATACTTATTTGAAAAACAGGGTGAATTTTTCAGGCAGTATTTTTTTGCCCAAGATCGAGAAGAATTGCCCTTTAATCGCGCCGAACGCAGTTGGGTTTATCGCGCTGCCAAAGGCATAAACCGCACCATTGCCTTTGGCTCAACCCAAAGCCACGATAAAACTGGCAGCATTATGTTTTTAAATGCGGCCTTTCCTAAATACGATTCTGATGAACATAATGACGCTGTCATCACCATTGGTACAAACTGTACTCATCCCTATGCGACAGCGAAAGTATGCCATATATCTGCGATGAGTTTTGGTGCGCTCTCGCGCCCAGCGATTACTGCGCTATCCCATGGCGCGGCCCAAGCGGGTTGCTGGTTAAATACTGGCGAAGGCGGATTAAGTGAACATCACCTTAAAGGTAACTGTGACTTAGTATTTCAAATTGGTACCGCCAAATATGGTGTACGTAATGAGCAAGGGTTATTGGATGATCAAAAACTTGAGCAAATCGCAGCCCATGATCAGGTAAAAATGTTTGAGATTAAGTTAAGCCAAGGCGCAAAACCCGGTAAAGGCGGGATCCTACCAGGCCTTAAGGTCACCAGTGAGATCGCCGCCATTAGAGGCATTCCTGTTGGGGAAGACTCAATAAGCCCCAATGGCCATCCTGAATTTAATCAGGTCGGCGATATTCTGGATATGGTCGCGCATATCCGTAATATCACCGGTAAACCCACAGGTATCAAAGCCGTCGTTGGAGACGAGCAATGGCTCATTAATTTATGTGAAGAAATACTGCTACGAGGCATTGAACACGCGCCGGATTTTTTTACTTTAGACAGCTCAGAAGGCGGCACTGGCGCTGCGCCGCAGGCATTAATGGACCATGTGGGTTTACCGCTTAAAGAAAGCCTGCCAATTTTAGTTAACCTGTTAAAACACAAAGGCCTCAAACAACGCATAAAAATTATTGCCAGCGGTAAAATGGTGCTGCCCTCGCAAGTGGCGTGGGCACTGGCAACGGGGGCAGACTTTATTGCCTCAGCGAGAGGTAATATGTTTGCTTTAGGCTGCATTCAAGCATTGCAATGCAACAAAGACACCTGCCCAACGGGTATCACGACCCATAACAAAAAATTACAGCAAGGCTTAGATCCGCGCAATAAGTCGGCAAGAGTGGCAAGCTACAATCGCTCACTGCATTATGATTTAAAGGTTATTGCTCATTCTTGTGGGGTGAGTGAGCCAAGACAATTAACCCGCCATCATGCGAGAATAGTCACTGACAGTGGCGTATCTATTTCATTAGATAAGTTTTATCGGCAATACTGATTTGGACGCACATGATCCGCAGCACTTATACCAGTAGCCGTATTATAGCTATTAGACTTATCGCTAATTAATTGGCCAGTTCTAATTTTGAACTAAGCCTCATTTAGGTGTAAAATCGTGACTTAGAGCAAGCTTTTATCAAAAGGGTTTACATTTGAAAGTATCACATTCATTAATGACGCCAATGATGTCTGCAAAGACAATATCATTAACCTGTAATAACTGCGAAAGGATGTCAGAAATTGAAGGTGAGAAAATCTGTTTTAACCAAGGCGAAATCAGACGATTAACCCTTGATGCTAACGCAGAGTCAATCATTAAAATGGTTTGTAATAGTTGGTCTAAAAACGCTTAATAAGCCGTTAATAAATCGCACTATTTAAGTCTTTGCTATAACAGTGGTGAGCGCTAAAAGCATTCCCTTAATAGGCTAAATCCACCAAAGGTCAATAACAGATTATAGTTAGCAGAAAAAGCAATTAGATTGCTTTTACTGGCTTGGAAACTTGTGGTAATTTAAGCTTGATGGCTATTTAGCTACTATATTCGCAGCTAAACATGACTAGTCGGTGATTTAAATAAAAACATCTTCGGCACTATCATCGGCTTTTAGTAAACTATCTTCACTGTTATTGTCATTGATTTTAGCCAAGGTTAAACCGCGAGTGGTAACAATCAATCCTGCGCACAACTCATCATAAACAGTTTGTAGTTCATCTTGATTCATTTCTCGATTTTCAAGCGTTGCCATAATTGCAAACCAATCAGTAGTCACTTTATGTTGTGTACCTTCTAAGGCTGCTATTAAAGAAATGTTTTGCACCCACGACCTCCATACCTAGATTTAATTACCAACTAACTTCCTACTTACCTATACGAACTCAATCCTTTCAAGGCAATTAATACTAATTATACACAAAAACGCCACTATCAAAGAGATAAAACTGCTAACAGCCACTTATCAGAGGGAGAGCGCCTGCTCATTTTGAATTTTCCATAGTTTGGCATAGACCCCATTAAGCGCTAACAAGGTGTTATGGGTCCCTTGTTCAGCCACCATTCCATCTTTAAGTACCACAATTTTATCGGCATCAATAATGGTGGATAATCGATGTGCCACCACCAAACTCGTATGACCTTTAGCAGCATCTTTTATCGCCGTTAATATTGCTTGCTCTGATTTACTGTCCAAAGATGATGTCGCTTCATCAAAGACTAGTATCGGCGCAGCTTTTAATATTGCTCTGGCAATGGAAACGCGCTGCTTTTCTCCGCCAGAAAGTTTAAGACCGCGCTCGCCGACTTTAGTATCCCAGCGCTGTGGTAATGACTCAATAAACTCAGTTAAATTCGCCAGCGCTACTGCACTTTTAACTTCAGCTTCAGTCGCATCAGGGCGACCATATTGGATATTTTGAAAAATGCTATCGTTAAACAAAACAGTATCTTGAGGGACGATTGCAATAGATTGCCGCAGCGCTTGTTGCGATAGGCCTCTAACATCTGTGCCATCGATACTAATAGCGCCAGAGTTTACATCATAAAAGCGAAACAACAGTTTTATTAAAGTGGATTTTCCGGCGCCGCTTTCACCCACCACTGCGACTTTTTGTCCCGCTGGTACAGTGAAGCTCACCCCTTTAAGAATGGGTCTGTTATCGTAATTAAAGTTCACATCATGAAATGACAACGCGCCAATCGTTGGCGAGATATCTGTGGCATTCGCTTTATCATTAATGCTGGGCACTTTATCCAATAAATCAAACATCCGCTCAATATTAGCCAGTGCCCCGCGTATTTCACGATACACAAAACCCAAGAAATTTAACGGGATAAACAGCTGCATCATAAAAGCATTAATTAATACAAAATCACCTAAGCTCATATTACCTGCGGTAACTTCTGAAGCGGCTAGCCACATCATCGCCGTCATCGCCACAGCGATGATTAACGCTTGGCCCGCATTTAAAGCAAATAATGATAGACGGTTTTTACGTTTTGCGACCTCCCACTGCTCTAGTGCAGAATCATAGCGATTTGACTCATATTGCTCATTATTAAAGTATTTAACTGTTTCATAATTTAATAAGCTGTCGATGGCGCGAGTATTCGATAAAGAGTCAGCCCTTGCAGCATCCCTAACATAGCCGGTGCGCCACTCAGTGGCCACAATTGAATAACCAATATAAGCAACCACGGCAACCAAGGTAATAAGCGCAAAGCCAACACCGTAGTTATAAAGGAAAATGCCAACCACTAAAGCAATTTCTAATAATGTCGGCACAATATTGAACACCATAAAGCGCATCAGAAAACTCACACCACTGGTGCCGCGCTCAATATCTCTTGATAACCCGCCGGTTCGTCTGTCTAAATGAAAATCAAGATCTAGGCGGTGCAAATGCTCAAATACGCTCAAGCCTAAACGGCGAATGGCTCTTTCAGTCACCCGACCAAACAAGGTGTCACGAATTTCGCCAATGACTACATTTAAAAAGCGCACCCCGCCATATGCAAGCACTAATGCAATAGGCACAGCAACAATAGCTGCGGTGCGTTGGCCATCTAAACTGTCGACTAAGTCTTTTAAAATAAATGGCAAACCAACACTAGCAAGTTTGGCAATGACCAAACACAACATCGCCAAAAAGATGCGGCCTTTAAACTCAAATAAGTAGGGCACTAATAACCCAACGACTTTCCAATTAAGCTTGCCTACTGGTCCATCAAAATACGCCGACGGTCTCATTCATTACCACCAATGATTAAATTTAAGAATGTTTATTTCGAAACTAGCTTTTACTTTTGCCACCACACTAAGTTAACACTTAGTCGCCAATTTAGTGTGACTTGATTTGAGCAAGACTAAAGAATTTGTTTTAAGCAGCCAAAATTAAATCATCATAGCGTTTAATATCGACGCTAATAGCACTTTAGACTTACAGATATTATCATTTGCTAGTATCAAAGGTTATTTTTTAGCAAAAAAACACAAAATATTGCAAAATCAGCTTGGTTTACAGTTCTGCAACGAAAAAGAATTTGCTACTCTTTACTCGTTACTTGTTAGCGATTTCCATTAATCATTCACCTTTATTCCCAGTTCAAAGGACGCAATATGTTAGACGCAGCAAAAACGCAGGCTCCACCAATGCAATTAATTCAAACTTGGGTGTGGATGATGATTGAGTCTGGTAACCCTGAGCTTCAGGATAAGGGAAGAAATAATCTTATTTCTGCTTTTGGTAGCCTTGCAAAAGCCAATGAATATTTAGCTAATAGCAATAATTAAGGCGCTAAAAAGCGCCTTAATTATTGGAGACAAGCAGCACTGTTAGCCGCGGCGATTTAATACGCTTTGATTTAACGTGGCTAATAGCTTTTCAGTATCACTCCAGCCAATACATGCATCAGTTATGCTTTGGCCGTAACACAACTCCTTGCCGACCACGAGATCTTGGCGGCCTTCTTCAATGTTGCTTTCAACCATCACCCCAAAAATATTGTGATTGCCTTGGCTAATTTGCCCAGCAACATCTTCAGCCACTAGCATCTGTTTATTAAAGTCTTTACTGCTGTTAGCGTGGCTAAAATCAATCATAATGTTAGCAGGCAATTTGGCGTTCTCTAATTGAGTTTCAATAGCACTAACATGAGGTTGGCTATAATTAGGCTCTTTACCGCCGCGCAGAATAATATGGCAATCTGGATTACCTTTCGTGGATACAATAGCTGAGTGACCAAACTTGGTGACTGACAAAAAGTGGTGCGGAGCACTTGCTGCACCAATCGCGTCAATCGCCACTTTAATGGTGCCATCAGTACCATTTTTAAAGCCTACAGGGCTCGATAAACCTGAAGCAAGCTCACGGTGCACTTGTGACTCTGTAGTACGGGCACCGATGGCTCCCCAACACATCATATCTGCCACATATTGCGGCGTGATCATATCAAGAAACTCACCGGCGGCTGGTATGCCAGATTCATTCAAATCGACCAATAATTTACGCGCTGTTCGTAGGCCGTCATTAAGCTTAAAGCTATTGTCCATGTAAGGATCATTGATCAGCCCTTTCCAACCTACCGTAGTACGAGGCTTTTCGAAGTAAACACGCATTACAATTTCTAGTTGATCTTTAAATTGCTCACGTAGAGCAATTAAACGCTTGCCATAATCTAAAGCTGCGACTGGATCATGTATTGAACAAGGGCCAATAACAACAAGTAAGCGATCATCTTGTTTGTTTAAAATTCTATGAATGCTATCTCGTGCATTAAACACTGTTGCTGATGCTGCTTCTGACGCCGGAAATCGCTCTAAAATAGCAATTGGGGGCAATAATTCTTTTATCTCATCAATTCTAACGTCATCATTTTTGTAATACATAGTTTATACAACTCCAGCAAACAGTTATTTATGCCAACGTTAAACGTTGAGCAGTAAAGCATTACGGACAGCTTTATATTTCAAACACTAGCATACAATAAAACATCCAATCTACGGTTTTATCAAATTATTCAATTTAAATTACTGTTATTAAATAGCTTTCATATTCAAAATATAAAATATCTAATAAATTCATTCATTTCTAAAATTATCTTCAATTCAATTCGCTTTAATCTTGAGTCTGTTCCTTCGATTATTGCTATCAAAATATATCAAGCAATAAAAAACCACTTGCAGCTAACACGCTGTAAGTGGCTAAAGTAACTAGGCCTTATTATATTAATGGCGCATCATAGCTTGCAGCTTACCTTTATAACGATCTTGATTGGTCTCATCATGGCTAAGATCTAGCGCCTTTTGCATGGTTTTCTTGGCACGTCTTTGATCGCCTGTTGCCCAGTAGGCACGGGACAAACCAAAATAAAACTCATGGCGGTAATCCGCCCGTTCAACCGCACGTTTGTACCACACTAAGGCTTCTTGATATTGCTTTTCAAAATACGCCTCTTGGGCCATATCAAAGTAATAGAATGGGTTATTAATGCGGGCTAATTCAAGAATTTTATGAACCTGTTTCCACTCTTCTAGTCGCTCTTGCTCACCTAATATTAATGCAAGATTATACAGGGTAGTGATATTTTTAGGTTCTAACTGAAGCACATAGCGATAGGCTTTTTCTGCCCGTTCATCTAATCCTTTATGACGATAAATCACCGCCAGAGTGTTAATACTATTGACGTGATACGGGTCTAACTCAATAGCCCGTTTTACCAATGCATACGCTAAGTCGTAGTCACCGCGTACTAATGCTTCTGCTGCAACATTATTAAAGTACATTCCAGATAAGGTTTGTTTATTAATTTGCTTAACACGGTATGAGCGTATTGAGCGCTCAGGCAAAAAATCCACTAATATGTCCGAACCGTGAAGACTAATACTATTGGGAGCGTCACGGTGCAGTAGTTTCATATTTACGTGACCATTTACGAGGTAAAAACCTCCCCTTCTATCCCATATGGGTTCTACATCAATATCTTGAAACTTTACAGGGACATCAAGTACCTGTGCGATAGCAGTTGTCAGTACCACCAGCGACATGCAGTTACCCGCCCGCTCAAGGGCTGTCACGCTGGCCATTCGGGTGTAGTGATCTCGATATTCAAAGCCCCCCTCTTGAGCATTGATGTATTCAGCAAGCCAAAGGTTTACCGGTATTTTAAGGCCGTTAACGCCACCTGAGCGAGCAAAATCACGCTGTATTTCAGTAACTATCTCATCAGGTAAATTGTAAATCTCTGCTGTAGCGGGAATATCTACCTCATTAAAATAACTATCGTTAAATAAGCCACTGACATTAACCTTGGCTTTATTGATACTCGACGTGCTAGAGCAGCCTGAAATAAAAATCAATATTAGTAAATAAAAACAGAGATTAAGGCGTGAAAAACCAAAAGATTGAATTATTAGTGAATTTTTCGAAGAAACGTCATCATGATGCAACATAATTCTACCCCACATAAAAGCCTATCATTAAGCATAGAAGTTAGTGGCAGAATTGCGATTTTGAAAAAGTTACAAAAGATGAATGTAAAAAGCTTAAGCCAGTGGCGAATATTTGAATTTCATTATTACTTGGCAACTGGCGGGTCAATTTGAATAAACACCTCTTGGTTTTGATAGGTGTATGGTCGGTAGGAATTACCGGCGCAATTAAAATAACGGTATGGCGCAGCGAATACCAAACAGCCATTCGGCAGAGCTTG
The DNA here is from genome assembly GCF_041469265.1 of Shewanella sp. 10N.286.51.B2. Classification (NCBI taxonomy): domain Bacteria; kingdom Pseudomonadati; phylum Pseudomonadota; class Gammaproteobacteria; order Alteromonadales; family Shewanellaceae; genus Shewanella; species Shewanella sp. 10N.286.51.B2. The sequence continues at coordinate 34,428 of NZ_JBFRKH010000055.1, read as the reverse complement.
TAAAATATTAATTTGCTGCTGCATTTTGAGCATTTGCTGCCATTGATAGTCCTGCTGAACTTGATTTCGTATTGCAAAAGCGTCAAATGGTTCAGATGTCTTTCTCACAACCACTTTTCCCGCAGTGGCGAAAAAGCTGATACTGATAAGTAAAGCAATCATCAATACTTGAAAGTAATTAACCATGTTAAACCTCATTGCACTTATTCACTCGTCACACTTGTTCACTTTTTAAGAGTCACAAAAAAGCAGAACCCTAAGGTTCTGCTTTTAGTTTTAACATGCTCAGTGTTTAAAGCAATCTATTATCCAGCTGATTTGATTGAAACAAACTCTGGGTAAGCATCAACACCACAGTCAGATGCATCCATACCGTTGTACTCTTCTTCTTCAGTAACACGGATACCCACTGTCGCTTTAAGGATAAACCATACTACGAATGAAGCTGAGAATACCCAAGCAAAGATAACTGCTGCGCCATATAACTGAGCACCAAAGTTTGCATCAGCATTTGATAATGGTACTAGCATTAGACCTAGGAAACCGGCAACACCATGTACAGAGATTGCACCTACTGGGTCATCAATTTTAATGCGGTCAAAGGCAACAATTGAGAAGATAACCACACCACCAGCGACGATACCAATGACACCTGACATTAATAGTGAAGGTGATAATGGGTCTGCTGTAATAGCCACTAAGCCCGCTAATGCACCATTTAAAATCATGGTTAGGTCAGCCTTACCCCAGACAACTTTACAAACTAATAATGCTGAAACTGCACCGAAAGCGGCTGCTGAGTTAGTGTTTACAAAAATCTTAGCCACTGCTGAAGCATTTTCTGCGTCTGAGACTAATAATTGTGAACCACCGTTAAAGCCAAACCAACCCATCCATAAGATAAACATACCTAATGTCGCCATTGGTAAGTTTGAACCTGGGATAGGATGAACTTCACCATTTGGGCCATACTTACCTTTACGAGCACCCAGTAATAGTACTCCTGAGATAGCTGCTGCTGCACCGGCCATATGTACAATACCACTACCAGCGAAGTCAACGAAACCAGCAGCAGAAAGGAAGCCACCGCCCCAAGTCCAGTAACCTTCAATTGGGTAGATAACCGCGGTTAATACCACTGCAAAGATTAAGAAAGACCAAAGCTTCATTCGCTCTGCAACTGCACCAGACACAATTGACATTGCCGTTGCAACAAATACAACTTGGAAGAAGAAGTCAGACTCCAGCGCATGATCTGCATCAGCGGCTTGTGAGCCAATTAATGAACCAAATGATGGTAACCAGCCACCTTCAGTGTTATCGACATACATGATGTTGTAACCCACTAACAGGAACATCACACAGGCGATTGAATATAAACATACATTTTTAGTTAAAATTTCTGTGGTATTTTTTGAACGAACTAAGCCCGCCTCAAGCATTGCAAAACCTGCTGCCATCCACATGACAAACGCACCTGATATTAGAAAATAAAACGTATCTAATGCGAAACGTAATTCGGTGACGGTTGTGCCTAACGTTGCTAACTCTTCCATTACATTCCCCTTATAGTGCTTCGTTATCTAGCTCACCCGTACGGATACGGATAGCTTGCTCAAGATCAGTAACAAAAATTTTGCCATCGCCAATCTTGCCGGTATGAGCCGCTGTCGTAATGGCTTCAATTAACATATCTAAGTTTTCTGCTTTAGTAGCAATTTCCAACTTCACTTTAGGAAGAAAGTCGACTTGGTATTCTGCGCCACGATATAGCTCAGTGTGACCTTTTTGACGACCGAAACCTTTTACTTCGGTAACAGTCATTCCTTCAATGCCCATGCTTGCAATAGCTTCACGGACATCATCCAATTTAAATGGCTTGATGATAGCGCTGACGAGTTTCATCTCGACCTCCAAAAGTGTGATTGTTATAAATTTGTTTACAAATACAATTCAATCATCAGGCCAATCATGTAAAACCATGATTCGTATAGCATTTTAAAATATAAGTTAAATAAAAAAGTCTTTTCATGCACTAATAAGGTGCAACTTTAATTTGGCGCGCACAACATTAGAGCGAAGCGTTTATAACTATCTGAATACTTGATAATAAGAATTACGCAGTTAAAAAAGTGTCAAAATGAACAAAGAAAAGCTGTGCGGAAGGGGGGGATGTTACTGATATAAAAATAAACACATTAAAGAAAGCATAAATAAAAAGACCTTCTAATGAAGGCCTTTTTATTTGCAGATTAGCTTTTAAAAATTTATAAGCTGCCAACCGTGTCAGTTGCTTCTGCTGAACTTGCAACCTCATCAGTCGTCTCTTCAGCGAGTAGATCTGCCATTAAGCTATCAACTTGAGGCTGACTGACCACTTCATCTTCAACTGCTACAACAGCCTCATTCACACTGACAAGCAAGTCTTCAGTTTCATCAGCTAAAGCAGTTTCTGTCACTTCAAGTTCTGCTTCTGTTTCAGCTGATGCTGTTGCTTGCATTTCAATTGCCGAGTCAGGCGCATCATTTGCAGTAGTCACAATTTCAGACTCGTCAATATCAGTGGTAAGCGCAACACTAACTGAAGGCTCAAGTACTTCATCTGCCTTAGCAAGTTCAATTTGGTTTTCTGCTGGCTGTATTTGCTGTGGTTCAATATCAATAACCGTCGTTGCCGGTTTCACCACTGAAGCTGTAACAGGCTTTGATTCAATCAATTGAGTCAATTCATCTTTTTTATAAACCGCGCCAGCAATTGCAGCAACAGCGATAGCCGCGACAAATAGCTTAGCACCTGAACCTGATGATTTCTCTTGAGCCTTTCTCGCCGCTTCTGCTGCAGCAAGTTGAGCTTGAGGATTCGGTTGCGGCTTAATCTCAAGTTTTGACTTAGGCTTAGGTTCTGCAACTGGCTTCGGGTTATTATGAGCATCTGTATTTACTTGAGGCTCTACTCGAGAATTTGCAGTTGCAGCGCTACTACCACTGGTCTGTGAATTAATTTCTGCAAGAGTCTGTGGTTTAATCTGAGTTGTGGCAGGTGCAGGTTCAGCCTTAACATCGACTTTCTTAGGTTCGGCTTTATTAACATCTGTTTTCACCTGAACCGCTACGGTAGTTTTTACTACAGGCTCTGGCTTAAGATTGTTAAAATGTCCCTTATTTGCAGCTTGAGCTATCGGCGCCTCTGCAACAGGCGCTTCAGTCTTTGGGAAAGCATAGGCTTCTGTGACTTGTGCTTCTGGCTTATCTTCAACAGTTGCTTGGGGTAATACGCCTTCTTCAGGGCCCTTGGTTCTGGCACCTAAAAATTGACCACCATCATAAATTTCCATTTTATGGCTAGATACATCACCTTCAACTACACCAGAGCTTACAATCACTAAACTGTTGCAATGTAATTTACCTTTAAATTCACCACAAACTCTTAATTCTTGACAAAAAAGCTCACCGTCAATTTCGCCACCAACTTCAATTTTAACTTGGTCTGTTGAACGAATAACACCTTTAACTTTACCGGCAACCAAAGCAGGTCCCTGTACAGTCATATCTCCATCCAATGAAGTATCAGGGCCAATAAAAGTAACCCCATTTCCTTTGTTATTCATACCAATCAGTTTCCTTTATTATTAATTTTGACATATACTAAACCAACTTTATTAAAACAACAAATAACATTTCTTTTACACAAGTTGCAGGTCAATTCCGAGCTTTTCGCTTTAAAAGTAAAACTTAATAGTTTAATGTATCGGCTATTAGTAAAAGAGCCTGTCTTTAATATATAAATTTGCTATTGAACGGATTTTCAATAGTAGCCCAAATAACAGGGATGTAGCCGAAATGATTTTTTCAGATGTGATTTTTAAACAACTTCCAGAACCACAGGCCCTGCAAGTATCTAAAATCTCAGGATTACTCAATATTGAAACCGCCTTCTATGACTCACTAAACTTTGCCTGTAAAGCTGCCGATAAAAGGCCAAAATTTCTTATTCACTATTTAGAAGCCCCTCATAAACACGCCTATTTAATTTCAGCTGATATTCTTACAACAGGTAAGCATTTAGTCTTTTGCCCTCAACTAGATACTGAGTGTGAAACTTTACTTATCTCTAATGGATTCCATGGCGCACTCCCATTGGCCGCAACTGAAGTTGACATTATTGAAGCCCTTAAAAGCATTAATGCTAATAAGCTTTATTTCAGCCACGATGCCATGTCACGTTATATTCAATCAAAGAAACGACAACCCAATACCCAACGCCAGAATGAATTACTGTCATTAACGACCAAGAAAGAGCAGCAGGTATTAACCCTGATATGCCAAGGCTTAACCAATGATGAAATCGCTGCCAATTTAGGCATATCGATTAATACAGTAAAAATGCATATTCAGAATATGTTCAAAAAAACCAAAATATCCAGCCGTGGGCAGCTTTCTTACGCCTTTGCACAAGTTTAAAAATTTAAATGTATATAATTAGCTCACTGCTAATTTGTAACGCTAGCTGTTAAATGGTGCGAGTTAACAGCTTTGAGAATTAACTACAGAAAATAACATTAATTGCACTTAGGTAAGCTTTAGCGTGCAGCAAAGCGCAACTAAAGCGCAAAATTTTTTTGATGACATAGTGCTGTTTATACTGAGTACTTCATCACCTCAGCAAAACGCGCCATAAAATTATCAAACGCAGCATTATCTGGGTAATCAAATTGATATTTATTATGGAAATAAATCGTTAAAGAGGTTCGGCCGTCACTAAGAATAATTGTGTAGCCATCAAAGCCTGTTTGTGCATTTAAGCCACATAGTTCATAGCTAGAGTTGTCGCCATCTGCAGCGGCCAGCTTTTGCCCCATGTCGGTTATCTTATTAAATACTTTTAGCGCTTCATATATATCAATGGCATTTTTCATCACTACATCCTTACAAAGAAAACCTGTTCACTAAACACCTAATAGACAAAGCAATCAATACGAATGCGCGCTTAAGGTGGCTCAAAACAATCAGTGTAAAATAATGCAGTAACAAGACTGTGAGTTAGTCCTGAGAAAGACAAATTTTATATGAAGATGGTGTATCAAATTGAATCAGTGTGTGAATGCCGTGCTGCACCGCTTTTAATTTATATAAAACGGTGCAGGTAACTATTTTTCCGCACCGTTATCCTAACAAAACCAAAAATCTACGGTTTTAGACAAGACGTTATAGCGCTTCACCTAAAATGTGCTGATAAATATTAATAATTTCGCTGACCTTGTTATTGGCTTTATCTGCATCGATTTCGCCTTTAGCGCGCTGAAGAGTCAGGCGATGACTTTCATCCCGTAGCCAACAGTAGGTTTGAGTCAGGTATTGAGCAGTCATCACAGGTAAAATCTCAAGCTCGGCTAATAGCTGAAAAATGCGCACATTATCAGACCATATGGACAACTCTTTATTTTTGTTAGCGTAGGCTAACACTAAATACTGGGCCATAAACTCAATATCGGCAATGCCACCCGCACTCTGTTTTAAATCGAACTTACCGTTTGATGCTTTCAATAAATGCTGGCGCATTTTAATGCGCATATCGCGAACTTGTTTCGCAAGTTCAGGAAGCTGGCGCTGATGCGATAGCACCTCTGTGCGAATTTCACTAAAACGTGCCGCTAAGCGATGATCGCCATAAACAAAACGTGAGCGCACCAAAGCTTGATGCTCCCATGTCCAGGCCTCATCTCGCTGGTATTCGCGATACTGTTCAATCTCGCTAACCAATAAGCCTGAAGCGCCAGAAGGTCTTAAGCGCATATCCACTTCATAGAGCTCACCTGAGGTGGTTCGGGTAGCAAATAAATGCACAATGCGCTGCGCAAGTTTTAAATAAAAATGGCCATTATCAATCGGTCTTTTACCATCTGTAGCGCCTGCGCCTTGATGGTTATGTAAAAAAACCAGATCTAAGTCAGAGCCATATCCCAGCTCAATGCCACCTAATTTTCCATAACCAATAATAGCAAAGCCCATTTTCTCAGAGCTTGTACCTGCAGGTATGCCGTGCCTTGAGGAAATTTGATGCCAGGCTTGTAATACCACTTGCTCAATGATGGCTTCTGCAAGGTAGCTTAAGTGATCGCTCACCTCCATCACAGGTAGCACGCCAGTAATATCAGCGGCGGCAATTTTTAACTGTTGTGACAGCTTAAACTGGCGCAACGCTTCCATCTGTTGTTCCATGTCATCTTCTGGAACGCGCAATAGGTACTGCCTTAACTCACTTGGGTAGTCATCCAGCGGGGTGGTATCGTAAAGCTGAGCCGGATCGATGAGTTCATCCAGTAACATCGGAAAATTCGCTAACTCTTCGGCAATCCAGGGGCTAGCACAACAAAGGCTAATGAGCTGCTGACGGGCGCCGGGGTTCTCACACAATAATTCAAGATAAGTGGTACGGGTTAAAATTTTATCTAACACCCCTGATACCGCTTTTAATGCCACGCTCGGGACTGGTTGCTCTAATAATTCATCCAACAATTTAGGCATTAATTTTTCAAGAGTTTCACGTCCCCTGGGGCCTATTGAGCGTTTTAATACATTGCTGCGCCAGTCATCTAAGCTTGGCCATAAACTATCATCTTCAACATCATGCTCTTCAAGTAACGCTAAGGCATTTTCCTGATCATGAATTTGCCATAACTGGCAAGTCCAATGCTCGCTTGAGTCCTGTTCATCTTCGCCACCGACAGTATCTTTAAAGTGGCGATGAATGTTGCCCATGGCATTGGCAATTTTTTCCCGCAAGCTGTGCTCATCGCTCTCGCCCATGGCATAGCATAGTCGCTGCCAATCTGTGGCATTATCGGGCAATGTTTGGGTTTGCTTATCATCAAGAGCTTGAAGTAGGTTTTCAACTCGGCGCAGTAAAATGTAGCTGTGTTTTAGCTCATCAACGGCCAAGTACTCTAACTGACCTAGCTTATATAAGGTATCAATTGCGCCAAACAAACTTTGTTGTCGCAGTGCAGGTTCTCGTCCGCCACGTATGAGCTGAAAACTTTGCACCACGAATTCAACTTCGCGGATCCCGCCGGCTCCCAGTTTTATATTGCCTGTGAGCTGTCTGCGTCTAACTTCTTGTGCAATAAGTCGTTTCATTTTTCGTAGCGAATCAATGGCTGAAAAATCGATATAGCGACGATAAATAAAAGGCCTTAATAAGTCATGTAAGTCATCACTATATTGCGTCCAAGGCCCGAGTACTCGCGCCTTAACCATGGCGTAACGTTCCCAATCACGACCTTGCTCTTGATAGTAATCTTCAAGACCACTGAAACTGACCACTAACGGGCCACTTTCACCGTATGGGCGCAGGCGCATGTCGACCCGAAACACAAAGCCATCAACAGTAATTTGATCTAATAGACTGATCAGTCGTTGACCCATTTTGATAAAAAATTGCTGGTTAGCTTGAGCGCGGCGACCACCGATGGTTTCACCATGTTCAGGAAAGGTAAAAATCAAATCGATATCAGAGGAAAAGTTCAGTTCTCGACCACCAAGCTTACCCATACCGAGAATAAGTAACGGCTGTGGATTGCCCTCTTCATCTGTTGGGGTGCCGATTTGCTGACACATATCGGTGTAGAGCCAATCGCGAGCACCAATTACCAGCACTTCGGCTAAGCTAGATAAATCCAGTAGTGATTCTTCAACATCGCAATAATTTAAAAAGTCTCGCCAAGCGATACGTACCATTTGGAAGTTTCGAAATTGACGTAGCTGTTTTTTAACCTGCTCTTCTGAGCTTGATGAGGCTAAATTAGTGTGTAATTCACCAGTAAAAGACTGTCTATCGAGCTGAGTTAACTGACCATCGAATAGCAATTCAATCCACTGGGGATTACGGCACAATTGCTCGGCAATATAATCACTCAAACCTAACACTAACTTTAATTCAGCTTGTTGTGACAGGGTTAGTTTTTCAGTGATTTCAGGCCATGTTTCACAAAGCCTTAACCAGTAACGTGCTGCAATTTCATTAAGCTCTGCAGACAAGACGTTGTTACTTTGGTTGTGCATGTTTATCCGATCCCTTTGGCAAATTACTAAGACTTACACATTTCAATTCGACATATTATGTCAAGGTGTGTTATACAATAAAATCAACGATCGCATAAATAGCTAGTCGATATTGTACCTTCGATTAAGACTACTATATCCTTTACAACAGTAATACCGAACCATGTAAATATTTAGTCAGTTTTAAGCATATAATTATGCGACTTGATACTATATTTATATATGTATTTTATACTATTTGGAGAACACATGGCTGGCATGCTTCCTCGTGTCCTTGCAGTATTTTCAGCGCTGATCTTGTGCATAACATTATCAGGTTGTGGTGATGACAGACCTGAAAAAATTACGCAATATCAGCAGCTGTCACAGCAGCGATTGACTCAACTCGATTCAATGCTAAACGCAGGTGAGCTTCGTAATGCCACCTTACTGACACAATATACCAGCTTACTTAAAAACAGTAAGCCTGATCTGGTGCCGCTACTTGATGAACTGGCGCGTGATGCGACCTCAAGTGGCCCTATGTACCAATCACTAAAACGCAGAACCAGTGAACTGGCCGATTCTGCCAACTTCGTTGATTTAGATCAGCAGCTCGAAGAAGCGCAAAATATTTATCAAGCAGCTGATTCAAGTTTGTTTAATGACATGCTTTCCGATCCCGTTAATGTGGTGGCTGATTTATCAGGTGGACAGCTGGCAAGGGTTAACGCCATCAGCCGTGAAGCCGAAGCAATGGCCAACGGTAGCGAAGATTTTGGTGCAGGAAGCCAGCTAGTGGGTAACCCCGCTTATGGTAGCTGGCAAACTAATTCAAGCGGCATGTCATTTTGGGCCTGGTATGGCATGTATTCGATGTTCTCTAACATCATGAATCCTGTACGCTATGACCGCTGGTCAAACAATCGTGGTTACAGCTACTACAATGATGTCGGTCGCTACCGTTATACGTCTCCTAAACAGGCGAGCGCGCAAAATCGTACATTTGAGAACACCAAGAAAACCTTTAATTCTCAAGGTAAGCAATTTAATAGCCCGTATGCGAAATCACGTACAGGCTCAACCAGCTTATCAAGACAAAGTACTGCAACACCTAAAGCCAGTACTGCCGGAACCAAAACAGCACGTAGCACAAGTAAGTTCCGTTCAAATTATTCCAAAGACAGCAGTTTCCGTAATTCAACTAGCCGCACCACACGCGGTGTACGCCGAGGCAAATAAGGACTAACCATGACATTTTTAAATGACTTCGGACTCACCCTAGATTTAGCGATAATTTTAGCGATTGATCTGACCATCGCGGTGATCTTACTGGCGCTAATGCGCTACTTACAAGGCTGGAGCGTGAGAGTAAACAGCCGCGCTGAACTCGCAGAGCGTGATAACTTTGCTTTTGGGGTTAGTACTGCGGGTGCCGTTCTGGCATTAGGGATTGTACTTTCAGGGGCGATTACAGGTGAAGCTGCTGATTCGTATATTGTTGAAGCCATTGGCATGACAGCTTACGGCTTATTTGGCTTACTTTTAATCAAGTTTGGTCGAGTACTACACGACAAAATTGCCTTAAATGAAATCGATAAAAACAGCCAAATTATCAATGGTAATATGTCGGTTGCCATCGTTGATGCCGCCGCTGCTGTTGCCACAGCAATTATCATTCGATCGGTATTAATGTGGGCAGAAGATATTACCTTAGATACTTTCATTGCTATCTTTACCGCCTTCTTAATCTCGCAATTAATGTTAGTGTTATTAACTCGCTTTCGTGAGCACCAATACGCTAAACGTAATCAAGATGCCTCGATGCAAAAAGCACTAGAGCAAGGCCAAATAGCCGTTGCGATTCGTCACAGTGGTTACATGATTGCCATGGCATTTACCTTTAAAGCGGCCAGTCACTTTATTATCTATGATCCAACTGCTTACTTAATGAATATCGTCGGCTGGTTAACCTTCTCGATAATCATGCTGGTAGTGTTGTCGCTATTACTTGCTGTGGTTAAAAAGCTAGTTTTAGCTCAAATCAACCTAACTGACGAAGTTGAGAAACAACACAACGTCGGTGTGGCTGCAGTTGAACTAGCAATTAGTGTTGCTGTTGCACTCATTTTAGCGGCGTTAATGGCATAAATAGATGAATAATACTTTGCTTGAACAGAGCCAGGAGGGCTGCGACAAGCAAAATAGCCCTTCTCAAACAGGCACCTTGCCTCCAGCGAATAAACGCAGCCTTGCTTGGTTTGATGATGCCCTATTGTTGGGCATTATGGCCTTACTGGCAGGCTGTGGTCTTATTTACGAATACCTACTTTCCCACTATGCAGGCCGCATTCTCGGCGCCTTAGAAGCTGCTATTTACACCATGATAGGCATTATGATTGTGTCTATGGGCATTGGCGCCTTTGCCGCTCGTAAAATTCGCTGTGCCTTCACCGGCTTTGCGATGCTTGAACTTATTGTGGCATTTTGTGGATCATTAGCGATTTTAATTACCGCCGCCGTGATTGGATTTGGCCAGCAATTACCGTTAATTATTGCCAACACCTTAGGCCTGCCACCAGATCATTTACCTGACGGCGGTTTTATTGGCGTATTACAAAATCTTAGTGAATATTTACCCTATATCTGGGGGGTTATTCTAGGTTTGATGATCGGCATGGAGATCCCGCTGATTGCCCGCGTACGTCAATCCTTATCTGAAGAGCACTTGCTGCACAATGCCGGCACCATTTATGGCGCTGATTATGTCGGTGCGGGTGCTGGCGCGGCTATTTGGGTACTGTTCATGCTGTCGTTAGATATTCAGCTCGCAGCAGCGCTCACCGCCAGTGTTAACTTGTTAGCAGGCTTTGTGTTTATTTGGCGCTTTTGGCAGCAAATCCGCTGGGCTAAACTGATCCTCGCAGGACATTTTATCGCCACAGGAGTATTAGTGCTACTGGCACTGCACGGCCCCAGTTGGGAGCAAAATTTCAATAACCTGCTATATAAAGACAAAGTGGTGTATTCAGAAGCTACCCGTTTTCAGCAGTTAACCTTTACCGAGCGGCTGCGAGGCAAAGGTCAAGCGCCAGTGTATTCGCTATACATTAATGGTCGATTACAGTTCTCCAGTATTGATGAGCACATCTACCACAGCTTTTTAGTTCACCCGACACTTGCAGCCAGTGCAAGGCAGGATAATGTGCTAATTATTGGCGGCGGAGATGGCTTAGGGCTTAAGCAAGTTTTCAAATGGGATCCAAAATCGGTCACCTTAATGGATTTAGATGAACAGCTCGTCGACTTGTTTAGAGAGCCCCATGAGAACATGCCAGAGCGTGTTAGCAATGCCATGTTAGCCCTTAATGGCGATGCACTAAATGATCCTCGCGTTAAGCTTATTTATGATGACGCCTTTAATGGCATTGATAAACTGATTGCTGACAATCAAAAATTTGATGCCATTATTGTGGATTTGCCAGATCCGAGTCACCCTGATTTAAATAAGCTTTATTCTGATTTATTTTATCGAAAACTGGTCGAGCTATTGAGCGCTGATGGGGCAATGACGGTACAATCGACTTCGCCTTATCATGCCCAAAATGCCTTTATTTCTGTAGGAAAAACCATTGAATCGGCAGGGTTTTCGGTCGAGCAATACCATCATAACGTGCCAAGCTTTGGTGAATGGGGCTGGTCTATCGCCACCTTATCAGGACAAAATGCCAAGCAACGTCTAGCCCATAACGAGACGTTGCCCATTAATGAGCAATGGCTGACTCCTGGGCTTATACATGGCGCATTTGAGTTTCCTGGCACATTTTATAATGATGCTGACACTATCAAAGTGAATAGAATTGGCTCATTACAGCTATACCATTACCACTTAGCATCTTGGTCTGACAACCAAGGGATGAATCTTTTTTAACCAACTCAAAAATAGTCTTGACATAATATGTCTAAGTGCTATCTTTGAAACCTAAGACATAATATGTCAATAAGGACGAATATGAATATCCATAAGATTGCTAACCATTTGACAGAACTTGGCGACCTTAGCCATACCGGTTTGAAGTTTGATTGTTTTCCAATTGATGGTGATGTTGAAGTATTACAAGTCAACGTTGCTGGCCGTGAAGAATTACCGGTATTTGTATCGGTAACTGACAATCAAATCTTATGTATCAGTTATTTATGGGATGAGAGCGAAGTAAAAACTGAAACTCGTACCCAAATGTTTGAAACTATGCTTGAACTAAACATTCCAATGCCTTTGTCATCTTTTGCAAAAATTGATGATAAATATGTGGTTTACGGGGCGTTATCAGTCACCTCAAGCATGGAAGAGATCGAGCAGGAATTATCAGTATTGTCTGATAACTGTTTAGAAGTCATCGACGAACTTGTCGAATTTTTGAAGTAAGGAGCCATATCATGGGCATTTTAAATAAAATTTTAACGGCATTTCGTGGCGGCGCAAATGAAGTCGGCCAAACTATTGTTGATGCAAACTCTACTCGTATTTTTGAACAAGAAATTCGTGACGCAGAAAAGCATTTAACTAAAGCAAAACGTGAGTTAACTGACGTTATGGCGAAAGAAATGCAAGCAAGCCGTGAAATCGATCGCCTGAAACGCAGCATCACTGAGCACGAAGGTTATGCAACTCAAGCACTTGAAAAAGATAACGAAGCGTTAGCAATTGAAGTTGCTGAAAAAATCGCTCAGTTAGATCAAGAGCTAGCAGAACACGAAACAGCGAACAGCAGCTATTCTGCACATGCTTTACGCTTAAAAGAATTAGTGAAGAAAACCGAGCGTCAATTAACTGATTATCAACGTCAGCTAAGCATGGTTAAAACCACTGAAAGCGTACAAAAAGCCACCGCGACTATTACTGATTCATTTGCATCAAGTAACTCAAAGTTAATGAATGCAAAAGATTCACTAGAGCGTATTAAAGCTCGCCAGCAACAGTTTGATGATCGCCTACAAGCATCAGAAACCTTAGCTGAAGAGAATAGCGACAAGTCTTTACACGCTAAGCTAGCAGAAGCAGGAATTGGTGAGCAAAAGTCTAGTGCTAATGCTGTTTTAGAGCGTCTTAAAGCGAAAAAAGGTTAATTGACTATGGGATTTCTGCGTGGCCTATTTGGCAAGAAAGAAGCCCCTAAACGTCAGCTTGACCATGTGAACAAGCTACTCAAGGGAGATATGATCTCCCTTGATGATAGTTTTGCCTTACCTGAGCAACTACGTGGGCAGCAACTTAAAGTTGAAGCGATTCATACTTATGAATATGAACGTTCACAACAATGTGAGTGGTTACTTCGCGGTCACAGTGGCACCGCTATTTTCATGTCTTACATTGAAGAAGATGAAGCTTACTTAAGTTTCTCTGTCAAAGTAAATCGCTCTATAGTTGAGCAAATTTTTGATCTCGATGAATTCTCACAGTTATTTGAAGAGCCCGGTAATGCTGAGCTCAAAACACTACCGCTTTCAAATGAATTAGACAGTGAATACGCACGCTGGTTAAGTGATGCTTATCATCAAGTTGAATTTGCCACTTTTGGTTATTTCCATCGTCAAGATTACCGTGGTCAAAAGCCACCTCAAGATGATAGCAATCAACAACGAGGCGATGGCTTTGAAAGCTACTCATTAGTTGATAGCGATGAAAGCCACGCTGTGGATGTCGAAGTTTATGAAGGTGGCGATACTGAAGTCATGTTGACGCTATATCGCCCATTAACGGATATTCGCGAGTTTTGGCCGGCAAGCTAAGTTAAAGCGGTTTTAGGGAGTTAAACCAACCATGAGTAAAGGTAAATCGTTACCAGAAACCTGGATAAAAAATCAGCAAGCGGCCAAGGCAACCCAAGTCGCGTTTGATTTAGATGAAAAGTTTCAGTACCAGATCCGAAAAGCCGCCCTTGATGCAGGGGTCAGCCCTTCAGATCAAATTCGCTCAATACTTGGTTTAAGCGTCACTAAGCGCCCAAAAAGGCCCAGATTAACCGTATCGTTAAGCCAAGATGATTACGTCTTACTAGCCCAGCGATACGGGTTAAATTCAGATGCACAACTTGAAATTAAAAAGCGCGTTTTAGATGATTTAGTGCAATTTGTAGACGAATAGCTGATGTTTGGATTTTAAAAAACACGCCTTGTTTAAGGCGTGTTTTTTTTGGCTGCAATTAAGGTTTACGCCATACCCCATGATTGTTAGCATCACTGCACTGCTTTTGCAAAACGGATTTGTATCGATGATAGATAAAAAACGCTGGTCATTAAAAACCTTAAATGGTCCCAGCCCTTTCGAACTGGCGATGATGGTGTTATCGCTTTTTTCAGTCTTTATTGTGATTATGCTGACTTTCAGCAAAATAGATCCTGAAACCAGACGGGTATTATTGTTTATTGATACCAGTATCTGCCTCTTGTTTATGTCGCGCTTTTTTTATGAACTTTTTAAAGCCCCAAGTAAGAAGTTTTATTTAAAACATCACTGGATTGATTTTGTTGCCAGCATCCCTGCAATTGAAGCACTGCGTATCGCCCGTGTTTTCCAAATATTACGGGTGATCAGATTAATTCGTGCCACACGCACACTAATCATTCCGCTATTAAGACAAAGCAAACAAACCACCTTAGCCGGGTTATTAGTGGCAATGGTGTTTATTTTGGGCGCAGCTTCCGTGCTAATTTTATTAGTTGAAACTGGGGTTGAAGGCGCCAACATTCAAACTGCCGAGCAAGCCATTTGGTGGGCATTAGTGACCATATCAACCGTGGGTTATGGTGATTTTTATCCAGTTAGCACAATTGGCCATATCATTGGCGCGATTGTAATTATTAGTGGCGTGAGTTTTTTTGGGGTGATTTCTGGTTACATGGCATCGGTTTTTGTCGCGCCAGACAGCAATGAACGTGAAGAGCGTGAAGAAACTAATAAACAGGATATCAAATCTGCTTTAGAGCAAGCATTGGAGCGTATGGAGCAAAACCAGCAACAAATGGAAAAAAACCAGCGTCAAATGCTTGATGAAATAGCCATTTTAAAACAGCAGCTTATAGACAAGAATTAACCAGTACTCACCACATTCGGATTATTTCATCTATAAAAAAATAAGGCCTATCAACTGATAGGCCTTATGTTTAAATGTTTAGCTTACCAGTATGGCTGGTTTTTTAAGGCACTTTTACGAGAATGCTCCATGGCAAACAGCAAACTAGCCTCTTTATCTTCAAGCCAACGGCCAATATCCACGTCGGTCTCTGCAGTCAGTTTAGCCAACAATTGATAACAACCTAAGGTTTGAATACCTAAGGCTAAATCTTGCCAAGGCGCTCTGAATGCTTCGCGGTCTTCTGCTTGATACAATTCACCATAAGCAAACCCCACCAAGATACTTTCATCTAAGCAATGGGCCACTTTTTGATAATCAAGGCTATCCATTGCCGCGCTCATTGGCATTACATCTACAATCCGCTGCCATGAATCTTGTTGTAAACGATTAGCAAACACACCCAATTCAGGATAATCCACTAAGCGGTGGGAACCATTGGCAGTTTTTAATAATAAATCCACTAATTCAAGCTGTAATTGACCGTATTCAGGTTTAAGCCAAAAAGCCTCGAGATTATTATCAGCAACAAGCTTAGCCGCACTGGCTTTAGCTAATGCCTTTAGCGGCGCTTTATTAATGGATTTACCGAATAAGTTTTGACGCTCATCAATAATTAAACTGAGGCTTTGCAGCGGCTCAATAAATTGTAGTTGTTGCTCTAACGTGTCGAAGTAACTGAGCACTTGTGAATTCAATAATCCAAATTGGCTTAGAGTCAGTCGCAACAATCGAATACAAGCCCGCAGTTGCATCCATAATTGTGCTTGCTGAGAAATTTCATCACTATCAAGCAAGATTGATTCAATGATCTGCCAGCGTTCGATGCCCGACTCTAATAATACTTCCAAGGTTTTTGATAAACTTTTATCGCTGGGTAAGCGAATATAATCGATGCTCTTTAATGATTGCGCTTGTGAGTGACCTGAAAGTAAATAGCCGCGCTGGGCTTTACTCGCTTTACCTAATCTCACCGGAACATGACGAGCAACGTCAATAGCCAACTGCAATAGCGCTGACGTGTCACCAGCTAACAGTTCAAACTCCACTTCACAAATGGGATCGGCTTTGCCGTTAGCCAGGACATTACCGGTATCAAATGCAATCTCAACTAAACTATCGCCAATATAAACATGCCATGATTGACGGCAAAAATTAGTTTCAAAAATACAGCTGATTTCAGCTTGCAGCTCACTAACCAGCATTTCTTGCGGCCAAATGGTGTCAGGAAATAATGCCAGTTCGGGGAAATCTTGCTCAATAGCCACATTATATTCGGGCCGAGAGTGAATACCGCCAATAACTTTGCCCGCAGTTTTAATGGTTTGCTCGGTATACTTTTCAGTTTGGCGTACCCTAAGCCCCATCAAATGTTGTCTTAATTGTAATTGAGGTGTATCAAAGTATTTGTTTGATAACTGACAAGTTTCTTGAGGGGTAGCGCCGTCCAATTCATTCAGTAATTTTACCAATAAATCATGGTATTGTGGCTGTATAAACAGCTTAAGTTCTATCTCAGAGTCCATTGACTTCTTTTTCACCTTGTCATTAAATCTTCATTAATGCGTCATAATTAGTTCATAATGTCACATTAGTGTAATAAAAATCCCTTAGGATAGCGTTACTCAGTTCTATATACTGACTAATATCAACTGTAGATTAAATTAAAAACACAGTTTCATTATGTGGACGCTTAAGGTAACATGCGCCCGCTTTTCCAAAATTGGAATCATTAAATAGGTTAACCGCAATGCCAGTAAACTCTATTTTAGGAGTGTTTGCAAAATCACCCCTTAAGCCCTTAGAACAGCATATCGACAAAGTTCATGAATGTGCTGTACTACTTGTACCATTCTTTGACGCAACGACCTCAGGTGACTGGGATGAAGCGGTCAAAGTCCGTAAGCAAATAAGCTTACTTGAAAATGAGGCAGATACGCTAAAGCGTGAGATCCGCCTTACCCTTCCTAGTGGGTTGTTTATGCCAGTAGAGCGTACTGACTTGCTTGAGTTATTAACTCAACAAGACAAAATCGCTAACAAGGCAAAAGACATCTCCGGCCGTATTATTGGTCGCCAATTAGTTTTCCCTCAACAAGTGCAAGCACCGTTTAAAGCTTACCTCAAACGTTGTTTAGATGCTGTCTCTCTTGCTAAGCAAGCAATTAACGAACTCGATGACCTTCTCGAAACAGGTTTTAGAGGACGTGAAGTCGAATTAGTCGCCAAAATGATCAATGAATTAGATCGTATTGAAGCTGATTCAGATGATTTGCAAATCCAAGTACGTCGCTTACTACTAAGCTTGGAAGCAGATTTGAATCCTATCGATGTCATGTTTATGTACAAGATTATCGAATGGGTTGGAGGCTTGGCAGATTTAGCCGAGCGTGTAGGCTCTCGCCTAGAGCTAATGTTAGCTCGCAGTTCATAACTAAAAAGGTTATCAAGGAAACAACATGGTTGATGTATTAGTCACCAATGGCCCAATGCTTATTGGTATTGCGGCTGTATTTGGATTTTTGATGGCATGGGGTATTGGCGCAAACGATGTCGCTAATGCTATGGGAACCTCTGTGGGTTCTAATGCTATCACTATTAAACAAGCTATTATCATTGCAATGATCTTCGAATTCGCAGGTGCATACCTTGCGGGTGGCGAAGTGACCAGCACAATTCGTAAAGGGATTATTGACGCGAGTTATTTCGTCGATTCACCTGAATTACTGGTTTACGGCATGATAGGTTCTCTACTTGCTGCAGGTATTTGGCTGATCCTAGCCTCAGCGCTAGGTTGGCCTGTATCTACGACTCACTCTATTATTGGCGCTATTGTTGGCTTTGCTGCAGTAGGTGTTAGCGTAGATTCTGTTGAATGGGGCAAGGTTGTTGGCATTGTCGGCTCTTGGGTTGTGACTCCTGCGATATCCGGTTTCATCGCCTTTATGATCTTCCAAAGTGTTCAAAAACTCATTTTTAACACTGATGATCCGTTAGCCAACGCTAAGCGTTATGTACCTTTCTACATGGCTTTTGCAGGCTTTGTGATGTCACTTGTGACTATTACTAAAGGTTTGAAGCATGTTGGATTGCACTTCTCAACTGCTGAAGCCTATGGCTTAGCCGCTATTGTTGCCGTTGTTATTGGTATCTTTGGTAAGATTATGATCGGCCGCTTAAACATGAGCAGAGAAGTTAATCGCCAAACTGAATATGCAAATGTAGAAAAAGTATTTGCTATCTTAATGGTAGTTACCGCTTGTTGTATGGCATTTGCTCACGGTTCAAATGACGTTGCTAACGCCATTGGCCCATTAGCAGCTGTAGTTTCAGTTGTTAACAGCGGCGGTGAAATTGGCTCTAAAGCGGCTTTAGCTTGGTGGATTTTACCATTAGGTGCGGTTGGTATTGTGATGGGTCTAGCTATCTTTGGTAAACGTGTAATGCAAACCATTGGTAAAAACATCACTCACTTAACCCCAAGCCGTGGTTTTGCTGCTGAACTTGCTGCAGCATCAACAGTTGTTATTGCATCAGGTACCGGTTTACCTATCTCGACAACTCAAACACTAGTTGGTGCGGTATTAGGTGTGGGTATGGCTCGTGGTATTGCCGCAATTAATATCGGTGTAGTACGTAACATCGTTGTTTCTTGGGTTGTTACCTTACCTGCGGGTGCGGCATTATCTATCCTGTTCTTCTTCACCATCAAAGGGATATTTAGCTAATAACTCGTCAGTTATTAAGCTAACCACGCAAAAGCCGGTCATATTAATGTCCGGCTTTTTTGTTTCAAATAGCAAACTTTCGTTAATCAGCGGGCTAATTATTCGCTTCATTTAGCCAAAGCATAACGTTTTACGCATAATCCCATTAGATTAATCAGTAATATCGCTTATTTGAATAAGACTTTTGCGTTCTTCCTTGCAATCAAGTCGCTAAATAAATAGCATGACGGGTAGTTCTAATGGTATGGAAAAATAACGTGTTAAGAATGTTCACAATGGTAGTATTACTACTGCTCTCAAATGGCTTAATGGCGCAACAAGCGACGCATTTCATTACCGATGATGTCGATATTTACATGCATAGTGGTCCAGGGACTCAATACCGTATTTTAGGCACCATCGAAGCAGGCCAATCAGTTACCTTATTAAACGAAAGCCAAAACGATTACAGTAAAATTCGTGATCATAAAAACCGTGAAGGTTGGGTGATTTCTGAGTTAGTTAAAAAAGGCACCGGCCTTAGAAACCGTTTGCCAATTGTTGAAGCAGAACTAGCTAAAGCCAAGCAAACTTTAGCGCAGCTAGATCAAAGCTCTGAGTCTGTAACCCAACAGCTAACAGCAGCTAACCAACAGATTTTATCTCTAGAATCAGAGCTTGCTAGCGCATCTCAACAGCGCGACCATGCGATTAAAGAATTGAATGCGATTCAAGATAATGCTCAATCAAGAATGTGGCAACAAGGCGCATTAATTGCTGGATTAGGCGCCTTAATCGGTATTTTCCTAGTCTATCTACCAAGACCACAACGTAAGAAGAACAGCCGCTGGATGTAGTCCTAGCTCAATTACGCGACTTATCTTACCTGAAAAGCCAATGCCATTGCATTGGCTTTTTTGTTTCTGCTTTTTGAGCTTACGCTGGCAACAAAAGCACAACATTTACCCCCTCAAAAAAGTCGTTATTTTGCCTGCAAGAGGTATAAAAAACACCTAGGCTATATTTCATCATCACAACTGACACTAAATCTTGCTCAACATCACATTTTAATCGTATACTCGCCTCGATTTCGTACATTGTATACAAAATAAAAAACATCATAATAAACATCTTGTTTACAAAGTTAGTAAACAGCTCAAGACGGAATGAAAATTATGTTCAATGCCAGTGAAGTCCTAAACGGTCATTACAATAATGCTAGCTTAGATGAGCTATTCTCAGCCATAACTAATAATTACATCGTTGATGAAGAACTGTATTTATCTGAGCTTATTAAATTAGTGCCATCGTCTGATACTGAAATTAAGCAAATCACTGATAAAGCCCATCAACTGGTCTTGAAAGTGCGCCAATTTGAAAAGAAAGGCCTAATGATTGGCATTGATGCTTTCTTGCAGCAATACAGCTTAGAAACTCAAGAAGGCATTATCTTGATGTGTCTTGCTGAAGCATTATTGCGTATCCCTGATGCCGCTACTGCAGATGCCTTAATCGAAGATAAGCTCTCTGGCGCTAAGTGGGATGCGCACTTAAGTAAAAGTGATTCAGTGTTAGTTAACGCATCCACTTGGGGCTTAATGCTCACAGGTAAAATCGTTAAGTTAGATAAAAACATCGACGGCAAACCTAGTAACTTGCTAAACCGTTTAGTTAATCGTGTTGGTGAGCCTGTTATTCGTCAAGCAATGAATGCCGCGATGAAGATTATGGGTAAACAGTTTGTGTTGGGACAAACGGTTAAAGAGGCCCTTAAAAACAGTGTTGCTAAGCGCCAGCAAGGTTACACCCACAGCTATGATATGCTCGGTGAAGCCGCGTTAACCGCTAAAGATGCACATAAGTATTACACTGAATATAGCCATGCGATTGCTGAATTAGGCGCACAAGAATACGATCTATCAAGCGCTCCTCGCCCCACAATCTCAATCAAATTATCGGCGCTGCATCCACGCTATGAAGTCGCCAATGAATCACGTGTACTCAGTGAATTATATGACACTGTCATTAAACTCATCGTGCAAGCGCGCGAGCTCAACATCGGTATTTCAATCGATGCCGAAGAAATGGATCGCCTTGAATTATCACTCAAGTTATTCCAGAAGCTATATAACGCCAACGAAACTCAAGGTTGGGGCTTACTGGGGATTGTGGTTCAAGCCTACTCAAAACGTGCCCTGCCGGTATTATGTTGGTTAACTAAGTTATCCCGCGAGCAAGGCGATGAAATTCCAGTGAGACTAGTAAAAGGCGCTTATTGGGACAGTGAGTTAAAATGGGCTCAGCAAGCTGGCGACGGTGGCTACCCACTTTACACTCGCAAAGCCGGCACGGACGTATCATATTTAGCCTGTGCTCGTTATTTACTCTCTGACGCCACTACAGGCGCCATATACCCGCAATTTGCCACCCATAATGCCCAAACAGTTGCCAGTATCAGTGCGATGGGCGCGAATCGTCACTATGAGTTCCAGCGCCTACATGGCATGGGTGAAGAGCTCTACGACACTATGCTGGCTGAAAGTGGCGCAAAATCCGTGCGTATCTACGCGCCTATTGGTGCCCATAAAGATCTACTGCCTTATCTGGTAAGGCGCCTATTAGAAAACGGCGCTAACACCTCGTTTGTTCACAAATTAGTGGACCCGAAAACCCCTATCGAAAGCTTAGTGGTGCATCCATTAACCACTTTAAAAGCTTATAAAACTTTAGCTAATAATAAAATTGTTCTGCCGGAAGATATTTTTGGTATAGAACGTAAAAACTCTAAAGGATTAAACATGAACATCATTTCTGAGTCTGCGCCATTTTTTGCCGGCGTTGACCAATTTAACGATACCCAATGGACTGCTGGGCCATTAGTCAATGGCGAGACCTTAAGCGGCGAAACCAAAAATGTACTCAGCCCATTTGACACCACTAAAACGGTGGGACAAGTAGCTTTTGCCAATAATCAGGCAATTGAAGCTGCATTAAGTTCTGCCCATGGCGCTTTTCATCGTTGGAGTCATACCCCCGTTGAGCAGCGTGCATCTGCACTGCAAAAACTGGCTGACTTACTTGAAGAGAACCGCGAAGAGCTGATTGCCCTTTGTACTCGTGAAGCAGGTAAAAGCTTACAAGATGGCATTGATGAAGTCCGTGAAGCAGTAGATTTTTGTCGCTACTATGCTATTCAAGCCAAGAAAATGATGGCGGCGCCAACTTTGCTTCCTGGGCCGACGGGTGAATTAAATGAACTATTCATTCAAGGCCGCGGCATCTTTGTTTGTATTAGCCCTTGGAACTTCCCATTAGCGATTTTCTTGGGCCAAGTTACTGCGGCGCTAGCTGCTGGTAATACCGTGATTGCCAAACCCGCTGAGCAAACTTCATTAGTAGGTTACCGCGCAGTGCAATTAGCTCATGAAGCAGGCATTCCTGTCGATGTACTGCAGTTCTTACCAGGCACTGGCGCTACTGTTGGCGCAGCGATCACCGCTGATGAACGTATTGGCGGTGTGTGCTTTACTGGTTCAACCGGCACTGCTAAATTGATTAACCGCACATTAGCTAATCGTGAAGGTGCTATCATTCCGCTCATCGCTGAAACTGGCGGTCAAAATGCGATGATAGTTGACTCGACCTCACAAGCAGAACAAGTGGTTGCAGATGTGGTTTCATCGTCGTTTACCAGTGCAGGCCAGCGCTGCTCGGCATTGCGAGTGCTGTTCTTACAAGAAGATATTGCCGATCGCGTGTTAGATGTAATGCAGGGCGCAATGGAAGAACTCAGTATTGGTAACCCAAGCTTTGTTCAAACTGACGTTGGCCCTGTGATTGATGCCACTGCAAAAGCGAACCTAAATGCCCATATTGATCATATCTCGCAAGTTGGTAAGTTAATTAAGAAAATCAACTTACCCGCAGGCACTGAAAATGGCCACTTTGTGTCGCCAACAGCGGTAGAAATTGATTCAATTAAAGTGCTTGAGAAAGAACATTTCGGGCCAATTTTGCACGTTATTCGTTATAAAGCCGCTAATTTAGCCGCGGTTATTGACGAGATAAACAGCACCGGCTTTGGTCTTACTTTAGGAATTCATAGCCGCAATGAAGGCCATGCGTTAAATCTTGCAGACAAGGTTGATGTGGGTAACGTCTATATTAATCGTAACCAAATTGGCGCAGTAGTGGGTGTACAGCCTTTTGGCGGTCAAGGTTTATCAGGTACTGGCCCCAAAGCAGGCGGACCACACTACCTTACTCGTTTTATTACTGAAAAAACCCGCACCAACAATATTACTGCCATTGGCGGTAACGCGACGTTATTGTCCCTTGGTGATGCTGAAGACTAATAATTAGCAGGTTTGAAACCATAAAAATGCCCGCAGCTGCGGGCATTTTTTGTTCAAGCTATTTTATTTAGGTTAATAGTGTTCAAGCTAATAGTATTTACCGATAAAACCATCAACGGCTTACCATTAAGTAAGCAGGTATCACTTGAATCGCCATAACAAAGCCCAATCGAGACAAGGATAGGCCTTAGCACTGCTTATAAAGCTAAGCTTTCTTTTTCAGCAGCAGTTTTACGCTCAGGGCTTGTCTTAACATGGGTTAAGTACAAAGGTAAGCCCACGAGTAAAAAGCCGCCGACTAAATTACCTAATGCCGTTGGGATTTCATTCCACAATAGGTAGTCGCTAACAGTAAAGTCACCGCCCATGATCATTGAAAATGGAAATAGGAACATATTAACGATTGAATGCTCAAAACCCATAAAGAAGAACAGCATCACAGGCATCCACATTGCAGCCATTTTGCCGCTCACTGAGGTTGAGATCATAGCGCCTACCACTCCCATAGACACCATCCAGTTACACAACATGCCGCGAATAAAAATAGTAAACCAGCCTGCCACGCCATGCTCTTGATACCCTAACGTACGTGACTCACCAATTGAGCTCACTTTAGCCGCTAATACTCCACCGTCAGTGTTGTAACCATAAGTCAGGATATAGGATGCAAAAAATGCCACGGTTAACGCGCCGGCAAAATTCCCCACAAACACTAACCCCCAATTCCTAAAAAGTTGCTCCCAGGTACATCCCGGTCGCTTGTTAAGGACAGCTAAAGGCACCAAGGTAAATACACCTGTCAGCAAATCAAACTTCATCAGATACAACATAATAAACCCAACCGGGAATAATAATGATCCGACTAACAAGCTACCTGTTTTCACGATAACGGTAATGGCAAAAAAAGCGGCAAGTCCCAGTATCGCGCCAGCCATAAATGCCCTAACTAATGTATCTCGTGTCGACATGAAGATTTTTTGCTCCCCAGCATCTACCATCTTGGTAGCAAACTCCTTTGGCTCGATATATGACATAGTGCATTCCCTATAGTTATGTAGTTGACTGCTAATAAGCCAACTTCATACCAAGGTTGATAAATGCTTATAAATCAATATCCTAATTTAATTAGATTTTTTGAAAATGGTTGTAAGTAGTGCAAGCTGCACCTAGATAGCGCAAAAAAGCCATTATTGAAAGGCCGTATTTAGCATCAAGTTTGTCTCGCTAAATGAAGCGTAATGAGCAAGTTAGTGGTTGTTGCGGCGGATAAGTGAGTCTTCGTTAAGACTCAAATGGTACCAATAATCGAATATGGTTATTGTAGTGACTAGCAATAGCTTGATGACTAAATGGCTAAATGGCAATATTCATTTTAAGCTCTAACTTGTATGGCAGCGCTGATAACTTTTGCTTGAGATTTTGCTGAAATACTTTGATATCACCGGTCTTTATAATTGACTCTTCACTAGGTACGACATTGATATCAATTCTAAGCTCATTTCCCACTTTGACGACACTGCCTAAATGCAGGGTTTCTTGGCTATCAACTTCTTTCATGCCTTTGGATACTTCTGCAATCAGTTCTTGTTGTGGTGCCATTTGCAATAGCTCTTTGACCGCTTGACTCACCATAGAAAAAGGAACTTTCAAAAAGTAAGCTGAAATTAATATCATCATGAGTGGATCGGCATAACCTGCATATTGAGCCAGCGAAGTTTGCGTTAAGCCCCATGCGATAACAAACCCCAGCGTAATAGCCATGCTGAGCAAAGTATCCATCTGCCACTGCTTAGTTTCTGCTTCAATTAACCCTGAGTGCGACTCGCGGCTCATTTGGGTTATTTTCCACCAAGCAAAACCACAACCAAGGGTATTTACCAGCCCAAAAACACTCGCTACACCAATGTCTAACAGCTTGACACCTTGTATTAAACTATCGATTGCGCCGAACAGTGAATAAATCACTAGACTCATAATCACTAAACCTTTGATCGCAATAACAATAGGTTCAAACATCGCCTTACCATTGGGGAAACGCTTATCTTTCGGGGAATGGATAAGCTTAGCGGCGAGCAGTGACAAAATAGTTAACAGCAAACTAATTAACGAGTATAAACCATCAAAGGCTATGACTAAGGAACCCAATATCAGCCCAACCGCCAAGCCGCCTACAGCAAACATCAGCGCAAATACTGAAGACAGTATCAACACTTTTTGCTCTATTGCTTGAGATGGCACACACATATGAATTCCTCATAAAATTAATCATTTACCCGTATAGGTAATTGAGTACAGTTTGGCATTCTGTATTAAATCAGCAATGACAAACTCAACGTCTGTGAGGTTATTTTGATAGTAATATTATTATAGCAAGGCTATTCAATGACTTAGTTTAGCAATCATCTGTCAATTATATTGACAGTGAGTGCTTGGCATGAATCCGAAATAACACGAATAAGCTAATACAAAGGTGATAGCTGGTTATTGAAATGGACCAGTTGAACAGTTTGATTTAATGACCCATCGAGGATGGGCTTATCATGAACACAAGATTAAAAAGCAAATAGATAGTCATTTAACTGATCGGCTAACCAGTTTGTCGCGGGATGCTCATTAAGGCCACTTGCTGCAAACATGCAATAGTCTTCCTGCAATAAACCGTAAGTATGCTTAATCACCGCAATGGATTGCTGCCTCAATAAATGTTTAATCAAGGGCTCAGGCATTACACCCCAAGCATCTTCAGTTTGAATGGAGCTAAGAATGTAATCAAAACTTGAAAAACCAATATAGTTACGGGAAAAAGGCTGTAATTCAGGATTGGACTTTTCATTTAAATATACCATTGATGCTTGCATGGCGCTGCGCAAGTCTTCATCTGACACTCGGCGTTTTGCTGCCAAGGGGTGGTCATGACGGCACACTGACATCATGCGAATTTTACCTAAAGGATGTGATGTCACCATGGCACTATCAGTGCTTTCATAGTCAATTCCAAAAGCAAAATTAACTTGCTCAGTTTCAACTAAATTGGCCAGATCGCCGGTGGAGGCCAGCACAATATTAAATGAGGTTGCTGGAAAGTGATTATTAAGCTGATGAGTCAACTCTAACCAAATATCGTCAGGTAAAGAGTCGTCACGGGCAATCCATACTTCTGCAGCAAACTCACCTTTAACTTGACGACAGGTTTGGCGGATCCGCTGCGCCGCTGTCAGCATACTTTGGCAATCTTTATAAATAGCCTTACCTGCTTCGGACAATGTGACTTGGTTACCGGTGCGATCAAATAATGCGGTATCGAGATCTTTTTCCATCGCTTTAATCGCCATGGTCATTTTGGTGCGATTCTGTTCTGTTTGTCTCGCCGCTTCTGACACAGAGCCCAGCTCTGCGACTAAACAAAAAGCTTCAATTTGCGAAAGTGTCAGTGCCATTATTATTCCTATAGTGAGGCTACCTCGCTAAGATAGCCTATTGCTTTGTGCCACAACAGTACGCTTTATCAATTTCGCTAGTCAGTTATCGGTTATCAACATAGCTTAGGCAATGCTAACCATCTTAAGGGAAAAAATGAAATCTAAAATTACAGCGGATATGGGAGTTTGAGGCAGGAAAGTGAGGTAGTAAAAGGCAGCTTGATAACAATCCTAATAACCATCAAGCCCTCACAGGCAATATTCGCACTATTGACTATCAAATAAGCCGTTGCGCTTTAAACCTCGATGAACGTTTTTACATAACTTGGCAAATTTTTCTAAATCGCCAAAGCTCGGGGTGTCATTATTGTCCAGCGATGATTGCCAATAACTCACTTCACTATCGACAATTTCAAGAAGTTTTTTGGGACAGCCAATACAGCTATTATTAGAACCACATACGGCTAAAGCAGGATCATCTAAGGGAAAGGTATCTTTAACTTGGTTTATGAGCTGCTGCATTGCAGTCATTCTATCTGGTTTCATAATCAAGCGGCTCTTGCATCAATGAACGCCGATAATATTGCAGCGGCTGTTAAAGGTCAAAATACAGCCACCAAACCGCCTCAAGGTTAATGAGATGTATACTTTATTGTGCTGCAAATACAGTTAGCATGTGCCATTAAAGTAAAACCAACCCTAGAAGCAAAGAAGTCTAGACGTCTAGATTGACACTAATTTGTAGATCTCCTATGCTGACTATCATTGCACAAGCTATCATCATTGAAACTGAAATAACATGGATTGCTAAAGTAACTCGCAGCCTATTGGTGCAGCACCAATAACCATCAATGAATTGAATAAGATAATAAGAGAGACTCACTTGACCACACAAACACAAAAATCGGCCACCAGCCCAGCCTCCTTTGTTGCTTTACTGCCACTATTTGCTTTTTTAGCCTTATTTATTGGCGCTGGGGTTTACTTTCAAAGCCAAGGTGTAGACTTTGCTTTTTATCAGTTACCTAGTGTTATCGCGATTTTACCGGCGATTATCTTGGCGTTATTACTGTCTAAGCAAAAATTAAATCAATCCATTGATACTTTCATTGCCGGTATTGGTCACAGCAATATTATTGCTATGTGTCTGATTTATCTATTGGCAGGCGCCTTTGCCTCTGTCGCTAAAGCGACTGGTGGTGTTGATGCTACAGTTGCGCTGGGCTTATCAATGATCCCATCGAACTTATTATTACCCGGCTTTTTTGTTATTGCTGCCTTCATTGCTACCGCGATGGGCACCTCAATGGGTACCATTGCAGCGGTAGCGCCGATTGCATTAGGCGTTGCTGATCAAGCGCAAATTGATTATGCATTAATGGCTGGCGCAGTATTATCTGGTGCATTATTTGGTGATAACTTATCTATTATTTCTGATACCACCATTGCCTCAACCCGTACTCAGGGCTGTGAAATGAAAGACAAGTTCCGTGAGAACTTAATTTTCTCGCTGCCAGCATCAGCAATTGCCTTAGTGTTATTTGCTATTGCGGGTCAGGGACAAGCTGACATTGCCGCCCAAGAAATTGACTTCATTAACGTTATTCCTTACCTAACGATATTATTTTTAGCAGTATCAGGAGTTAATGTGTTTGTGGTACTAACCGTAGGCATACTGCTAGCTGGCGCTACAGGCCTGTTCACTATGGATTATAGTGCGGTCCAATTTGGTCAAGATATCTATGCTGGTTTCACCAACATGCAAGAAATCTTCATTCTATCTATGCTTGTTGGCGGTTTAGCTGCGCTGATGACACAACAAGGCGGTTTAACCTTTGTAAGCCAGAAGATTGAATCTTTGATTGCCCGCTTCTCTAAAGCCAAAGGTGACGCATCACCCCGCGCTGCTGAACTAGGTATGGCAGGTATGGTTGCAGCAACCAATGTGTGTGTCGCTAACAATACGGTATCGATTGTGGTTGTCGGTGACATTGCCAAAGACTTAGCCAGCAAGCATGGCGTTGCACCTAAGCGCGCGGCGAGTGTTTTAGATATCTTTGCTTGTATCATTCAAGGGTTAATTCCCCATGGCGCTCAAGCACTATTGATAGCATCAACCTTTGCCATTAGCCCATTAGCTGCTATTTCACACGCTTGGTATTGTATGATTTTAGCTGTGGTTGCTATTTCAATTGTGATATTGCGTAAACGCGCTTAATTCACTGTCAAACCAACGGCATAAAACCTGAGAACAACCGACTTAATGATGGTTGAACTCAGGTTTTATTTTATATAAAAGAGCGGTTTAAAAGTGTTAGTCTAAAGTTAACATTTGCATATCAAACAACCCATGAGCCAATCAATTCAGTTTAATAAACATTACGATTTATATTTAATGATTATTTTCATGTCTTTAGCGACTGCTGTAATTAGTGGCCTTGGCATTGGGGCGGCGTTAATTGCTGAAGTGTCTCGTTTGGGTATTAACCCACTGAGCATTAGAGCTGATACCTTAGGTGACTATATGAGTTCACCGTTAGCCATTGTTTACAATATGTCATTAGTCATTGCTGGAATGTGTTTAATACTGGCTATGTCAGCGCGCTACTTTGTCTTTGAAGATGGCTACAGCCGAGGTATTACCGTCACTGGCGCTACCTTAGGCGTATTAATTGTACTCATTGGTATCTTTCCAATTAACTTTTTAGAGCAACACCGTCTGTTTTCAACCGGTTATCTCATTTGCACCTTTTTGCTGCATTGTTTTTGCTTTATGGAATACTTTCGCAAGCGTAGCGCTTTAACCAGTCCATTATTCGCTCTAAATATTATTGGGTTAATATTTTCAATAATATTGATGTCTTTGCTTAACTGGTCGACATTAGATTTTGATCCATGTAGCCATGCTACCAGTGACATTTGTTGGATGTCCTTGGTGATGTGGGTACTAACTCAAACCAATATTTTGTGGTGTATGGTGTTAGCCATTGATATGAAAAACCGTATTAAGCAGCAACATCACCTTGCCAACTTATCGCTTGTAGGAAACTAATTTTGGCCAATAATATGCGCTTAGAGCAGTATTTAGCTCACTGCGGAGTCTGCTCAAGGCGCCAAGCCCAAAGGCTTATTGCCGCAGGTAGAGTGTGCTTTAATGGTCAAATCGCCTCAGCGGTAGATCGCGTCAGCCCCAATGTGGTAAACCCCAATATTTTACTAGACGGTGAAACTATTGCGCCACTAGAGAGCAAACAATATTGGCTATATCACAAACCCGTGGGCATTGATTGCCGCTTATTACCTGAGTTAGCCTCCAGTTTAATCCATCACTTACCCGCTTCACCCCGGCTGTACCCTGCAGGAAGATTAGATAAGGACTCGCGCGGATTATTACTACTGACAAATGATGGCGCGCTAACTCATCGACTGATGCATCCTGATTTTGGCCATGAAAAAGTCTATCAAGTCACGGTAAATAAACCACTTAAAAATGATTTTGCCGCGTTAATGAGTGCAGGAGTCAGCTATCGAGATGTGACCACTAAACCTTGTAAGGTCTCTGTCATTGGCGAGTGCCAATTTGAGATCACCTTAACCCAAGGGCTTAATCGACAAATTCGCAGAATGTCCCAAGCGCTGGGCTATCACGTTGTTGATTTGCTAAGAGTGAGCATGATGAATTGTCAGCTTGCTCAGTTGCCAGAAACAAAAATGCGGCCCCTAGAGGCCGCAGAATTAGTCACACTGCAGCAGCTACTTAAGTTGTAGCTGCTTATCAATTATTTTACGATGTCCATTTCTTCAAGTAAGTTGTCAGCATTATCTAAATACTTCATCACCCACAGCATGTAACGGCTATCCACTTGGATTGAGCGGTTAGTTTGAGGATCATAACCCCAGTCACCAATGATGCTTTCGTAAACGCCATCAAACAGTAAACCCACTAATTCAGCGCGGCCATTCAAAGTTGGAGAACCTGAGTTACCACCAGTGGTATCTAAAGTCGATAAGAAGTTAACCGGTACAGAATCGATTGATTTCATGTAGAAATCGCCGTACTGCTTTTGCTTAATAAGCTCAAGTTGCTTAGTCGGTGCATCAAATGGAGCTGCACCAGTATCTTTCGCAACAATACCTTCAAGACGAGTAAACGGCGCCGCCACTAAACCATCTTGGGGCGAGTATCCTTTTACGTTACCAATCGTGACTCGTAAGCTTGAGTTAGCATCAGCGTAAACCGGTTTACCTAGCTCACGATTATAGGCAATGACCGCATCCATATACTGTGGACGCACTTTCATTAAGTCTCCAGCAAGTTGTTTTTGCGCTTGTTCGCGTTGCATTTTTTCATCAAAGGTCATCACCGCATATTGAATAAACGGATCTTTCGACTGATTAAACTCAGCTACCGACTT
The DNA here is from genome assembly GCF_041469265.1 of Shewanella sp. 10N.286.51.B2. NCBI lineage: Bacteria > Pseudomonadati > Pseudomonadota > Gammaproteobacteria > Alteromonadales > Shewanellaceae > Shewanella > Shewanella sp. 10N.286.51.B2. The sequence goes on along the minus strand of NZ_JBFRKH010000055.1, from coordinate 3,359 downwards.
ATTCATCCAAGCTAAGCGGACGTCTTTATCTGACAGTGTGGTATTGGCATACATGCTATCAAGGGTTTTCATTAGCTTGGCTTCATCGAAGTTTTTACCAATCGAGAAAGCCTTATCAAAATCAGCTAAACGCTCAGAGGTTGGCAAAGCGGCATAACGCTTGAGTAAGTCTGCTAACATGGCTTTATCAACGCTGGCAGCATAACGACGGTCAATACGCTCCATACTTGAGGTAAACTGAGTCATGTCGCGTTCTTGATAGCCAGGCTCACGCTGCATATCCGGTAACGCTTTTTCATGAGCTAAACGATATAGGCGCTCAGCGGTGTTCTTCATGGTTGAATAATCCATGTAACTCAGTAATAAATCACGCTCTTGACCCTGTTGGTCTAAGGCAATTAACTTATCTAACTGAGCTAATGTTTCACCATATTTCGCCTGACGCTTGCTATCTTTGCTAATCCACTTAGCTAATTTTTGCTCTAAACTTTTACGCTCATCTAACATGGTAGATTTACCGTAAAACTCAATCATCGAAGTAAAGTTTTTAGCGTAATTGGCTAATCCTGCAATTGAGCTTTCATATTTAATTCGCTCATCACTGCCTTCTGGGGCTGTGTCTTTGATGATTTCAATTAAACGTTCACGCAACACTTTACCTTGCGGATAAGCCCACTCAAATTGGTTTTCGACTTCATTCGCGATGCGATAACGGTTAGTACGGCCGGGGTAACCTGCCACCATAACAAAGTCCCCTTCGCTTACGCCTTTTGCAGACACTTTAAGAAAGCTTTTAGGCTCGTATGGGACATTATCTTTACTGAAATCGGCAGGCTTACCATCTTTACCGACGTAAGCACGGTAGAATGAAAAATCGCCAGTGTGACGTGGCCACATCCAGTTATCGATATCGCCGCCATATTTACCCACACTGGCTGCAGGATTATAAGTTAGGCGAACATCGCGGATTTCCATCTGTTTAACTAAGTAATACTCAAGACCGCCATGAAAACTATAAACCTTACAGCGGTAACCATCTTGCGCTTCACACTCTGCGACTAATGATTTCTCTTTTTGCTCAATGCCTTTGTAAAAGTCATTACCAGTTTTGCTCATTTCACCGTCTTTTATTTTAGCGGTGACATCAGTAACAGCTTCAGTAACATAAATACGTGAACCCGGTGTAGCAGGTAATTCTTCTGCATAAGTTTTAGCTAAAAAACCATCTTGTAACAGGTTGTTCTCTGGGGTTGAGTTGTACTGAATAGCGCCATAAGCACAATGATGATTAGTAACAACCAAGCCTTTAGGCGACACAAATGATGCTGTGCAGCCACCTAGGCTAATCACGGCATTCATTGGAAATTCGGTTAATTTTGAAATCGATTTGGCATCAATCTCCAATCCTTTTGCTTTAAGCTCATCAGCCATTGCAGGTAGCTGATAAGGCTGCCACATTCCTTCGTCTGCTTGGCTGGCAAATGTTGCCAAAATTGCAGCGCTTAATAACCATGTTTTCATTATTATTCCATTTTTAATAAAAGAGCCCCAAATAGCCTGTATTTTAATGCGGTCACAATGTCATATTGAAGCAACAATGTTCAGATTTAAGGCATAAAAAAGTCAGGCGGATAGCCTGACTTTATCATATTGTTTCTACAAAGAAATAGTCTCAGAAAAATGCCGTTACAAAGCATCTTTACAAAACAGCTTCATTTATTGGCAACTTAGCTTAAAGCCACCATCAACTGAGCAACAACAATCAACAAACCTAATAGACCTGCGATAGCTAACGCAAGCTTGCCACCACACACTTCATAGCCACCTAATTGTTGCTTACGCAGTTTTAATGCCATGACTATCGGCAAGAAAATAATCATCACTACTAATGGAATTGCAGCAAAACCTAATACTTGGAAAAAACCATCAGGGTAATACAGCGCACACAGTACCGGTGGTACGAAAGTGATTAACCAAGTTTTAGCACGGCCTGCTTTATCATCTTTTGCTCGGGTTAACTCGGCAACATAGTCAAACAAGCTCATGGTAACGCCTAAGAAAGAAGTCACGAGTGCAAGATTGGCAAATAAATCAATAAATTGACTGACAACTGCGGAGTTAGCTACAGCTTGTAATGCATTAACTAGTGCAGGTAACGAGCCTGCAAAACCATTGACAGTCTCACCGCCTAAGGTACCCAAGGTGACTAATATCCATAAGATATAGCAAACTAGCGGGATGGTAGAACCAATCAATAACACTTTTCTTAATGAAACCGCATCACCTTCTAGGTAGCGCACAATCGTCGCAATACAAACGTGAAAACCAAATGAGGTAAATACCACAGGAATAGCCGCTAACCACAGTTGGTCTAGTTTATCGCCTTCGGCGACATTGGCTGAAAAATTACTTAATGATGCTACAAGGTTCACTTCTGGTAGCAGGAATGCCACCACTAGAACCAGTAACACGATCATCGCAGTAAACAGCACACGAGAGACTTTATCAATCCACTTCACGCCAACGGCAATTAGGCCACCAAATACTAACGTAAATAGCAGTACTGACACTTGGTTATTTAAATCGACACCTAATAATGGCTCTAAGCGAGATTCAAGTAGCGATGATCCGCCCATTAGATACACCATGGTCAGGGCAAATAACAAACTTAAAAACGATCCGCCTTGAATAAGTTGACCAACCTTGCCTAAGGTTTTGCCAGTAATGGCGTGGACGTTATCACCCACACCAGTACGTAAGTTAATTTCTAACATTAATAAAGAGGTATAAGCTGATAATCCCCAGATAACTACCAGCAATAAAATCGCAGGCATAATACCTAGCGCTGCGGTAGCAAGTGGTAAAGCTAACATACCCCCACCAATAGCAGTTCCTGCAACAATGGCGATTGAGCCAAGCATTTTTAAGTTCAAAACATGAGTCCCGTATAGTTTTTATTTATTGGTCGTTTTACCAAGTCTTATTGATATGGTCGATTTCGACAGTAGCAGAAGGAGATTATCACTAGCAAGAGACTTAGGGATTTAAAGGCCTACACGCGCGTTAATAAACAATTACGCAACATATTGATAATTACTTTAACGCAAGGATTTTGCAATGGCGTAGCATTACGACCATACAAGAGGATTTTGAGGCTAGCAAACAATTTGAAGAGCTATATTAATTGGGTAATCATATATTACACTATTATAAAAATACCCATCAACAAATGAAATGATGAGTAAACTGACTATGCATGTAAACCAGAAAAAGATAAATAAAAAAGGAAGACCTAAGTCTTCCTTTTACATAGTTAACAACAGGTATTTACTTATCTAATGAGGCTGTAACTAATTTTG
>NZ_JBFRKH010000054.1:0-129942 GCF_041469265.1 Shewanella sp. 10N.286.51.B2 | reverse complement strand
GTGTCAGTGCCAGTGCCAGTAGAGGGAGGGGTAATGTCAGGTGTTGGGGTACCTTTTAGTGTCTCAATCACTTCATGTGTTGCAGTTTGTGGTGTGATTACATTTGATACTGAATGAGATGATGAATTAATGGTAAAAGCAGTCTGAAAGTTTTGTTCAGGTAACGAAATTTGAGATGTTCTAAATTGGCTTATGTCTTGGGTTGTGACATTACCATTATGAAAATGTGCACCCGCTGCTAGTCCTGTTGTTTGAGTTGAACCTGTTTCTACAATAAGCTTATTTAATGGCTGCTGCTGACTCGGTTCTATCGGGTTGCTATCAGCGATTTGACTGGCATTTTTAAGTGTTGAGCTTGTTAACTGTTGTGGCGTTGTGGATGTTTTTAAAACGTCTTGCTGAGTAGCTTCTGGATTAGTAGCTGCATGAGTAAAATCTGCTTCAGTTGCTTTATCATCCTCAGATGCATTCGCTATATTCGTCTGCCAAGACTTGTCAGCTACCAGATCATTTTGTCTATTTGGGGTTATGTTCCCCGTATCTCGAGATTCTTTTGCCCGCAACTTTTTAGCATCATTATCAATTTTCTTTATTGCTTGCTGGATTTTATTTTCGGGCAGATCTTTTTTGAGTTTATTTTTTTCATTTGGCTTATTTTTATTATCTTTATTATCCGTGCTCATGGGATGCTCCTACCATTTATCTTTCGCCAAATGCTTCGTTAATGTTGGTGAACACTGGTTTCCATAAGTACTGGAAGACACTTTTTTCACCTGTCACAATATCTGCTTCGCCAGTCATTCCTGGAATTAATGCAAAACTATCGGGATTATCCAAAAAGTAGGGCTTATCAATGGCAAGCTGCACTTTATAAAATACGCCGCCTTTTTCATCTTTATCTGTGCTTGGTGAAATACGTTTTACAATTCCATCTAACGCGCCATAGCGGCTGTAATCAAACGCATCAATTTTAATACGTGCAGATTGACCAACATGGACAAAGCCGATATCTCTTGGTGACAGCTTAATTTCCATCAAACCTGTTTTGGTCATGGGAACAATTACAGCCACAGTCCCACCTGGTTGAATGACGCTGCCAGTTGAAGATGTTGGGATTGATTGAATGATGCCGTCAACAGGCGCGGTTACGGTGTTTTGAGATACCAGAGAGTTGGATGATTTAAGCCTTGCTGTGACACCTAATAATTCAGCTTGGGTGTCAGTACGTTTTTCACCGACTTCTTTTAATAATGAAGCTTGTCTTTGTTTAAGCTGTTGCTGCAGATTTAGCAGGTTCTTGGTGAGAACTTGTTGTTTGCTTTCCATCGCCTTTAGCTCTCGCATGTAAGAATCAAGCTTTTGCTGTGATTCTAAAATGCGTAACTTTGAAACGGCTTGCTCTTCTGTTACTGACAACATCATTTTTAACGTTTGTTCTGCGGTTTGGATTTGATCGCTAAGGGGAGGTATTTCAGTTTTCAAACCATCCAATTCCGCTTGAGATTTGGCTATTTCAGATTCTGATAGCTGCTCAATTGCCACTCGTTCATCGATCATGCGATTAAGCGAAGACTGATGCAGCTTAACCAGTTGCGGGTACTCATAGGCGAACTCATCAAAATTGGCATCGCGAGCATCAATGAAGGCTTCGTAACGTTCAATTCGCATCATTAAGTTAGCACGTTTACTGGATAGTTCTTCCTCAGCTGACAAGCTGTCTATTGAGACAAAGCTTGCCAAAATATCACCTTGTTTAACAACGTCACCTTCTTCGACTACGACAGAAGCAATAGTGCCACCAGCACGGCTTTGTATAACCTGCCTATGGCCTAACGGCACCACTTGTCCTTTGGATTTTGAAATTTCTTCTACGCTGGTAAAAACAGACCAAACCAACATGATTAAAATTGAGCCGGTGATCAATAATATGATATTTCGAATTAATTTACGCTCAGCTGGGGCTTCAATTGCTTCTGCAAATTCATGTTCTGGCCAGACTCGATTAGCTAGTTGACGATTATCCATTGGTTGGAGACTCCTGCATGACGGTGTTAGTGGCATCTGGCGTTTGAGGTGCTTGGTCTGGAATTGGACCCGCATAAACTACAGCGCCTTTATCAAGAATAATGACCTTGTCAGCGTGTTTAATTAAATCTTGATCGTGGCTAGTAAACATTACGGTTGATTGTCCTTTTAAGTTTAATAAGGTCTTTATCAACTGCTGTTTTGATTCTGGATTTCGATGAGGTAATGGTTCATCAAGCAATAACAATGGCGATTGTTTTATCAGTGCGCGGGCAAGGTTGATGTAACTCCCTTCGATAGCGGAAAGCATGGCGTTATTCTCACCGAGTAAATCAACCGATAAGTCATTATTGATGCTATTAAAAAAGCTGGCCCCACCAGCGGCAATTATTGCGGTTTTAATTTCATCATCGGTAGCATCTGGTTTCGCTATCCGAATATTTTCAGCTAAAGTCCCTGGGAAAATATCAGGTTGTGATGGGCTATAAGCCACCCAATGCCTAAATATTTCAGTGTCATATTGTTTTAAATTTTTCCCATTCACGGTGACAAATCCAGCTTGTGCTTCCAACACGCCTAAGGCGCTCAGTAGCAAGGTTGATTTACCACAGGCATTGGGCCCTATAACGGCAACTAATTCACCGGGTTCTATGTCTACATTCACACCTGATAGTGCCGGCTCTCCTTCAGCTTTATATCTCAGGGTTAAATGCTGAAATGAAATTGCTGGTGCTTGAGTGTTATCAGGGGTGTCTAAGCGTAATTCTGATTGTTCCGTTGTTGCCTGCATGAACCGATCAAACTGTTTTACGGCAACATCCATCATGGTGAATTTTTGTTGAGATGAAAATGCCAGTTGTGCAGGGCCTGTAATCCGCCAAATCATCATCACACAGGCAATTAATGCACCGGAGGAAATCGTTTGATTTAGTACTAAAAATATTCCCGTAAACACTGTGATGAGTGCAGTGAATAAACTCAGTGAATGAGCAATGGCTGCATTTAGGCCATTTCGTTTAGCATAAAGAAAATTCTGGCGACTATTTTCACGGCATTGACGAATAAATTTTGTTTGCCAGCCTTCAGTATCACCAGCCGCTTTGAGTTGCAGTAGATTTTTCGCTAGTTCGCTTAGGGTATTTTGATACTCGCCACTAATTGTTGGCGAGGCTGCCTGAACATAGCGGCTGACGACTTTCATCACCAAGTAATACAAGATCAACATGCCAATAGGCACTAATACTAGCCAGCCACTTAAAAACATAATCGCCAGCAGCGCAATAATAGTGAAGGGCAGGTCGACTAAGCCGCCGCCTCCAGGGCCAGATAAGAGCATTCTGACTTTTTCTGCATTACGCATTCTAGCGATATGATTTGAAATGCCGACGCGTGACAGTACCATTAACGGCATGTGTAATAGTCGATAAAAGGTTATCTGGGAAAGGTCTCTAGCAAATCGATTACTGGTGGTGGCAAGAATTTGCGCCCGCGCTAAGCGGGTTGATACTAATACGCCAACAGCAAGCGCTCCACCTAAGGCTATGCTGGGGAGTATGGAGGGTGTTTGACCACCAATGACTCGGTCATATACAGCCATGGTAAACAGAGGTACTGCTAACCCTGTAATACTGGACAGTAAACTCAGCCAGAAAACGGGACGATACCATTTAGTTCTCTTACTCATGTGAGCGGCGAATGCTTGAACACTCTTTTTACTACGAGGTAAGGCATCAATAACAAATAAGTATGCATCATCTGTTAGCTGAGTCATATCGACCGTTTGCCAATGATTATTCTCTAGTTTTTCGAACTGATGTCCCTGTCTTCTTGCTATAAAGGCATTGTCTTTCGCTGGGACAACTAAGAAAGGGTAGATGGTTAAATGCAGGGTACTATCTGACGGTTTAATAACAGAGAAACCAATTTGATGTTTTTTTAATAAGCGGGAAACAGCGAGAGTATTGAGATCGTTTTCAGTGTCACTAGCCACGTTACTGGCTTGAGTGTAAAGACCTAATTGTTGTAACAGCTCAACTAGTAATGGTTTTAGTTCTAAAGTCTTCATAGGATCACCTCCTGTGAATCACTATTATCCACGTGCGGCGATTTATTAGTTTCTTTAGGCTGAGCATGTCCCTCAATTGTGACAACTTCATCACTAATTTTACCGATTTCAGGGTAGTGGGATGCCGCTACAATGGTCATTTGTTGTTTCAGTTGGGCCAATAAAGTGAGTAGTTTATTTTGGGCATCGGCATCAAGTGAAATCATCGGCTCATCCAATAGCAATATCGACGGTTTTTGGACTATCGCTCTGACTATTGCAATGAGTTTAATTGCCCCTTTATTTAGCATTTGGTTGTCATTTTCACCGACTGAAGTTTGATAACCATTGGGCAATTCGGCAATTTTAGCCGTTAAGCCTAAACTGTCAGCAATTGCCATCGCCTGAGGTTCATACTCCGCTCTGAACATGGTCATATTCTCTAGCAAGCTACCAGCAAATAAGGTTGGCCAAGGGGCGACATAATTAACGGATTGTCGAAATTCTTTACTGTCGTGTGCATGAAGTAAAACCCCATCAATGGTGACTTCTCCTGTATTTATCTTTTGAAATCCAGCAATGATACTGAGTAAGTGGCTAGCATGACTCAGGGGATTTGATTGCAGGGTAACTAAGGTTTTAGGGAGGATCTCTAAATTCAACTGTTGAATGACAGTGCCTAAATTACTGCTATCGACTTTTTGAAACCTAATAGGGCCGTTAGGGATTTTTTGTTGATAGATTTTTTCAGCACTAAACGCTTCGGCTGGAATGGCGGTCAAATCATCTACGTGTGACATCGACGTTTTGGCACTCACAAGTCGAGAACGAAGGCTAATAATTGCACTTAATGGTGAGATGGCGCGACCCGCTAATATTGAACATGCAGCCAGTCCACCCGTTGTAAGCGAACCGTTAAGGACTTCTAAGCAACCTAGCATCACTAATATTAGTGTTGTTCCTTGCGATGCTGCTTGGATGACTTCTTGTAACTTAGCTGATAACCAATCGACTTGTTGCTGTTGTGCTAGTCGCTGGTGGTTTATTTTATTATAAATACTGGCTAATCGGTCTTCTAAAGATAGGGCCTTGGCTGTGGTTAGCCCTGATAACACCAGTATCAACATTCGGGTTCGTTCAGCATCTGAAAGAGCGAGATCCTCAGTGGCGATGGCGAGTTTTTTGCCAATGACATAAACCAGAGCGCCAACAAGTACCCAGACGACTATCGGAATGAATACCAGCGGGCCACCAATATAGGCAACCAATGCAAGAAAAATGAGCACAAATGGAAAATCCATGAGTGCCACAATTGCTTGCCCTGAATAGAGCTCTCGCATACTCGCAATACTGACTAAACCATTAGTGACTTTACCTGTTCCCATGGATTCAACATGGTGATAGTCCGCTTGCATGAGCTTATTAACCACCTTGGTTGTGGTTTCTAATTCAAAATTGGCTGCTGATGCCGCAAGTAGCCAACTGCGGCCATATCTGAGTAATAATTCCAGCAAAATCGCAATCGCCACACCAGAAACAAGAATAGTGGCAGTACCATAACCTTGATTTGGCAGAATACGATCGTAGATTTGTAGCATGGTGAATGGCAGTGCAAGCGACAATAAATTGATAAATGTCGATGACAATAATAGCTCGGGAAAGGCTTTATTCCTGGAAAATAAACTGAAGTTTTCCTGCATACAAAAAATGTCCTTTTTATCGCAATGCGTAACGACTAAGCAATCAATAAACCAATGATTTAAGCGTAGCTTGTTTTAGTCAGTTTTCCTTACCTTAATCTAACTTAGTTTAAATATTAAGCAATCAATATAACATCTTGGGGTTAAACTGATTTTTAATCAGATGCAGCGAGTTTGCTCGAAATGGCGGCATTATTACGAGGGATAAGAGAATGAGTTTGCATGAGGTACGCGTGGAGTATGTAAAGGGAGGCCGCTTATTAAAATTAATGCAAAGATAATAAAAAACCATGAGTAATAACTCATGGTTTTTAGCTGAAATGTAGACCTATCTAGACTTGATATATTCTTAAGGTTGTTGGCGAGTTGGCGCTAAGACAATTTCTCGTACACAAACATTTTGCGGCATTTCAAAGGCAAATACAGCCGCATCAGCAACTGCTGTAGGCTCGATAACGCCGCCCATGAACTCTTTCCATTCTTGGTAGCCGGCTTTAATATCTTCATCGGTTGTGTGGCTAAGCAGGGCCGTTTCAACAGCGCCTGGAGCGATAGTCACCATTCGCACATCATCCATCGCCACTTCTTCGCGGATATTTTCAGTTAGCGCATGCACAGCAAACTTACTGGCACAATATGCTGCATGGTTAGGGAATGTTTTACGACCCGCTATAGAGCTTACGTTGATAATAGTGCCTGTTTTACGGGCTTTCATATCAGCAAGCACAGCGTGAATACCATTAAGCACGCCCATCACATTGATGTTGAGCATTTGGCTCCACTGGGCAGGATCTTGTACATCTGCTTGACCAAGTAGCATTACGCCAGCGTTATTGACTAAACAGCCAACAGGGCCAAACTTTGCTTCAGCAGTCGCAATCGCTGTTTTCATCGCTGCAGCATCAGTAACATCAACGCTAACAGATAAGCTGTTGGGCAGGTTAAGTGCTTGCATTGGTTCAACGCGACGAGCAAGTAAAAGTAGTGGGTGACCTTTAGCGCTAAATGCATTCGCCATAGCGGCGCCAATACCTGATGATGCGCCAGTAATGACAACAAGTGATTTCATGATTTTTACCTCGTTCGTTAAGTTGTGTCCATTATAGGTAATGGCTCATTGTTGATATATAATCCACAAAGAACATCATTGTTTACCTGTGGCTCCTAATAACTTGTTGATGACCACAAACTAAAATAGACATTATTATGAACTTAGACATAAATTTGATTGATATCAGAGCCTTTGTGGTGATTGCTGAGCAAGGTAACTTTACTCAAGCTGCACAGGTCTTAGGCTGCTCACGTTCGCATTTATCAAAGCAATTATTAAGTTTAGAAAAATTTCTTGGTGTTAGCCTAATTATTAGAACCACCAGAACCCAAAGACTGACAGAGCAAGGTCAGCAATTGCTGTTGCAATGCCAGCAAGCGTTAGCGCAAATCGATCAGGTGGTGGCAATGACATTAGACAGCGCTGAAACATTACAGGGCAATATTCACATTAATTGCGTTGGCGGGGTGATTGGTGAAGATATTTTAGTGGCCTTGGTGAATGATTTTATTAAACAGTATCCTGAAATTACCATCGATCTTGATTTTAGTAGCCAGCGGGTTGATTTAATCGAGGGCCATTTTGATATTGTATTTCGCATGGGCGAACTGGCAGATTCAAGCTTGGTGGCCAGAAAGCTGATGGATATCGAAAACCGCACTTTAGTCGCCCCTGAATACTTAGCGAAATATGGTCAACCGCAGCATCCAAGCGAGCTTAATAATCACCTGTGTATTACTGGCTCGATCAGCCATTGGCGCTTTGGCCATAGGCAAGATGCTCAAGCTGTAGACGTTGCCATTAAGGGCGGTTTTAAGTGTAAAAATGGCCGCGCTATGAAAGCCAGCGCCTTAGCAGGAAATGGCATTGTGCGATTACCTTATTTATATTGCGCTAATGAAATTGCAGCGGGTCAATTAGTGAATGTGTTTAATGATTGGCATATTCCCGACACGCCTTTTTATATGCTTTACCATAAAGATAAATTCCAACCAGAAAGGCTGAAAAAATTTATTCAATTCACCATGGAAAATTTTAAGCGCTATCTACCTGATTCATAAAATAACATTTAAAAAACGGCTGATTAAATTCATCTATGCCGTAAAAGTCTAACGGGATTGAAGCCTATTTTTAATTTTTTCGACTATCTTTATTAGATAATTAAAAATGAAAATGGTGAATGATGAGATCCTTAGCGCTGCTATTGTTTTTACTGCTGTTTGCGATAAATACGCAAGCGGGTCAGCTTTATTTTGAAGCTCGCAGTGATAGCATGGGCGGTACAGGTGTAGCCTCATCAAGCCGTATCGGCGCAAGTTTTATTAATCCCGCTTTACTGGCTATTTACGCCCCAAAAACCAATGAGTTCTCCTTACTGTTACCGGTTGTGGCTGCTGAAGTGGATGATAGCGACAATATGCTTGATAAGTTTGACTCACTACAAGACAGTTTTGATGACTTAGAAACGGCCATAAACGGCAATGATACTGATGATATTGCTGGTTTTCGTGATGATTTAGTTATTAATTTAAATGCCCTCAACGGCACTAACGCCTCGGTATCAGCCGCAATTGGCGCAGCATTAGTATTGCCAACTCAAACCGTGCCAATGGCGCTATTTTCCAAAAGTCACCTTGACGCTATGGGCGTTGCTGATATTGCTCAAGGTGATATTGATATGCTGACTAATCTCGATCCCGCCAACCCTCCTGCAGATCTCACTGACTTAGACTCTCAAGGCATTGTATTAGCCGCCGGAGTCACAGATTTTGGGGTGGCGTTAAGCTTTCCACTATCTATAGTTAACATGCCTGTAAAAGTTGGGATTTCACCTAAGTTTCAACGCATTGATACCTATCATTACAGTGCCAGTGCCAATAACTTTGATGTCGATGATTTTGATGATGATAAATATCGAAATGATGACAGCTTATTTAACCTTGATCTTGGGGTGGCTATTGAGCCAACAGAAAGCTTAACCTTAGGGCTGTCTGCTCGTAATTTATTCAGTAAAAAAATAACCACAGTTGAAGCTCAAGGACGGACATTTGAATACCAAATTGAGCCGTTAGTCACAGTGGGAGCTGCTTATGATTGGTCCAGAGTCACCTTAACCACGGATATTGATCTGGTGGAGCAAAGCCGTTTTAGCGAGTTTGATGCGGTGCAGTATTGGCGAGTGGGCGGTGAAGTTAAAGCCACTGACTGGCTGTTTTTACGCATGGGCTACCGCCATGACTTAAAAGATAATAGCGTAGATATTTACTCTTTCGGCACCGGCTTTGCCATCGGCCAAGCCTTTAAGCTGGATATGAGCGGCAGCTATGGTGATGATGCCATTGGCGCTGTGCTGCAAACTTCTTATCACTTTTAAGCGTTATCATTTTTAGCTGTCATCATTGTTGCATTTATATCTGCCACAAAAAGATGATCGACTAGCCTGCTGATAATTCAATTAACGACTTAAGGGTTAGCAATAATGCACTTAAGCTACATAACACCATAGTGGCGATGCGAGTCTTATTTTTATCAACCTTATTGGTTAGCTTTCCTGCGGCAATATTTCCGAGTATGACAGATGGCAATAGCATCAATGACAACCACAGATGCTTTTCTTCCACTAAGCCTGCAAGCATTAAAATAATCAGTGCGATCATTGAGCTGAAAACAAAAAAGATCGATAGCGCGGCTCTAAACTGCGGCGCATCTTTACCGGCTAATAAAATCGCTAATGGTGGCCCACCAATGGCGGCAATATTTCCAAATACCCCCGACAAGACACCTGCAATAAATAGCGAAAGCCGATTTACTGGCGCTGTGATCTTAAAAATACTCAGCAACACCGCTGCGCCGACAATAAAGGCAATGGCTAACCCCAGTACTGCTTGGGGGGCAAACAGTAATAAACCTGCGCCCATAAAGCCACCAGGTATTCGCCCCAGCAGCGCATATTGCAGCCCATTAAACTCCAGTTGAGTACGTTCACGCAATAAGGTCAATAAGGCGATGGAAAAACCCATCATAATCACAGGGGCTGGGACTAATTGTGGGTCGATGATATAGAGAAGTGGACTGGCAACAACCGCAAGCCCAAAACCGATAAGGCCTTGGGTTAATGCGCCTAGAAAAATGATAACCGATGCAAGCATCAAGGTCTGCGGATCGATAAATTCCATTGTCGACTCTTTAGGCGCAATACTGCAACTCACTCTCAGCTTGAGAGCTCGATGCGTTAAATGACGAGCAGTGTTTGATTAATTGAGCAGGCTTATGCTTTAGCGCAAGTACTTTAGCGCAAGTACTTCAGCGCTAGTCGCTAGCTTGACTTAATCAAGATCTTCCCACTCAATTCCCATGGCATCCATCAAAGCTTTTGCTTCAGATGGGATGCTATCAGGCCCTTCTTTTGATAAGTCACCGTCATTTGGCAGTGGTTGTCCAGTGTAGGCATGCAAAAATGCTTCACACAGTAGTTCACTATTGGTTGCATGACGTAAGTTATTAACCTGGCGGCGGGTACGTTCATCAGTCAATACTTTTAAAACTTTTAAAGGTATGGATACCGTGATTTTTTTAACTTGTTCATTTTTTTTGCCATGTTCGGCATATGGGCTGATATAGTCGCCATTCCATTCAGTCATTAACTCACCTTTATACGATAGATTCGTGGCAGATTTTAACCGCTAAATAATAACAGTCAAATTATTGCGGTTATTCTATAACGAATGGAAATAGATTTCTTTATGTTTAGACGTCTAAACGGCTGATTTGTATTGACGATGTGACTTAGCTTAGGTACATTTAGCCATCTAGACATCTCTTTAGTGTGTATTCTTTAGGAGTTTACAATGAGCAAACATCGCGCAGCTACGCTAGCAGTACGCCAAGGTATCGAGTCAGATACCCAATACGGCGCTGTAGTCCCGCCGATTTATCTATCAACAAACTATTCTTTTGATGGGCATAAAAACCCTAGAGAGTTTGATTATAGTCGTTCAGGAAACCCGACGCGCTGCGTGTTAGGTGAAGCCATTGCCAAACTTGAACATGGCGCTACTGGGGTGGTTACTTGTACCGGTATGGCTGCGATTACCTTGGTCACTAGTTTATTAGGCCCCGATGATTTACTGATTGTGCCTCACGATTGTTATGGCGGTAGTTACCGTTTGTTCACAAATCTTGCCAACAAAGGCCAATTTAAATTACTGGTGATTGATCAAACAGATGAGCAAGCACTCAGTGATGCGATTGCTCAGAAACCTAAAATGGTGTGGTTAGAAACGCCGTCAAACCCATTATTACGTGTTGTTGATATCAAAGCTATTGCTGAGCAAAGCCATAAAGTCGATGCCTTAGTTGTGGTTGATAACACCTTTTTATCGCCAATTTTGCAACAGCCATTAGAGCTAGGCGCTGATATCGTCATGCATTCCACCACCAAATACATCAATGGTCATAGTGACGTTGTAGGTGGCGCTGTGGTGGCAAAAGACCCTGAACTGGGTGAGTTACTACACTGGTGGTCAAACACCTTAGGGCTAACAGGCTCGGCTTTTGATAGTTACCTAACCTTACGTGGCATTCGTACTTTAGCTGTACGTATTCGCGAGCATCAAAAAAATGCTGAGCAAGTTATTGACGTACTTCAGGCCAGCAATCTTGTCGAAAAAGTGTATTATCCAGGCTTAAAAGACCACCCAGGTCACGATATTGCAGCTAAGCAACAACAAGGCTTCGGCGCTATGTTAAGTTTCGAACTTAAAGGTGGTGAAGCAGAAGTGGTCGCCTTTTTAAATGCACTGTCTATTTTCAGTGTTGCTGAAAGCTTAGGCGGAGTGGAAAGCTTAGTTGCCGTACCTGCAACCATGACCCATAGAGCAATGGCGCCTGCAGCACGGTATGAAGCTGGCATTAAAGATACTTTACTGCGACTATCTGTCGGGATTGAAGATGCTGAAGACTTGGTTGCCGATATTGAAGTAGGCTTAGCTGCTGTCGCTGCGCTTTAAGTTAATCTCCCTTGGCTATATTCATGTAGTCAGGCTGGTATATGTTGTTTAAGGAGTGAAAAATGGCCCGCAGTCATTTACATAAATTTGGTGGTTCAAGTCTTGCTGATGCAGATTGCTATCGCCGCGTTGCCCATATTTTACTGACTCATGGCAACAGTGATGATTTAGTCGTTGTTTCAGCTGCGGGTAAAAGTACTAACTTTTTATATAAATTACTCTCCTTAAGAGAAAACGGTGACTTGTGGCAAGAAGAGCTACAAGTACTGGTGAGCTATCAGCAAAACCTGATTGAGCAACTTCTCTCAAACGAACAAGCGCGCGATTTACGTGAGCGCCTATCAACCGATAAATCGCAATTAGTCAGTTTATTGTCCCTTGAAGAGCGCAATGAATTTCAGCTCAATCATGTATTAAGCTTTGGTGAGCGTTGGTCAGCACGATTAATGGCAGCCTTATTAAGAGAGTCTGGCGTTGCTGCCGCGAATATTGATGCCTGCTCACTGCTGGTGGCTGATGAAGGGCCTGTGCCGAATATTCGTCTTGATGAGTCCCGCGAAAAAGTCCAAAAGCTGCTGGATGCTAATCCAAATACACGGTTAGTGATCACGGGCTTTATCTGCGCCAACAGTAAAGGGGATACATTATTACTTGGCCGCAATGGCTCAGATTACAGCGCCACCTTAATTGCCAGCTTAGCGGACATTGAACGAGTGACTATTTGGACCGATGTTGAAGGGGTATTTAACGCTGATCCGAATAAAATTAATGATGCCAAATTACTTGAAAGCATGTCACTTGCTGAAGCCGATCGTTTAGCTAAACTCGGCTCGCCAGTACTGCACAGCCGAACTTTACAGCCCTTATTTGATACTAATGTTAGTCTCGCGGTGCGCTCAAGTTACGCATCACATACTGACTTTACCCTTATTGCGCCCCAAAGTTCGTCAGCTAGCGCTCCAGTGGTTACCAGTTTAAATGAAGTGGTGCTGTTTCGCTTTAAGCAGCAAGCGCTAATTCAAACCACACTCAAATTACTTGAGCAAGCCGGTATTGCGCCGCTAGCATATTGGTGCTCTGCCCATCATAAAGTTGAACTGGCATTCACTGCTGAAAACCAAAAGCAGGTACAAGCGTTACTGGAGCTACATAGTCATGAGCTATTAATTAGCGATATCCATGCTCATACTGATTTAGGTTTAGTCGCTTTGGTTAGTGCTGATGCAGAGCACTACCGCCGCAGCTTTGCCCGATTATTAAGTCGCGATGCCAAACCCCTGTATCAAGATGGTTTGAGTTTAGTGACCTTAGTGCCTAAATCTCAGGTTAATTTACTCACCCAAAAAGTACACCGACGCTGCGCAGGCCCGCGATTGCGTATTGGGGTATTATTGCTTGGGGTCGGTAATATTGGTGAAGCCTGGATTGATTTATTTCAGCGCTCATCCACCATGCTTAACCGTGAACTAGAAGCCAATGTGCAACTTGTGGGTTTAGTGAGTTCAAAAGAGGCGCTCATTTGCCAGCAAGGAATAGATGCCAATAACTGGCAAGATGACTTTGATACCACAGCAACAACATGGGACTACCCTAGTTTATTTGAGCAGCTTGAGCTGCTCGACTGCGATGAGCTGGTGGCCTTGGATATCAGTGCTAGCGCCAGCTTAACCTTACAATACCCAGAGTTTTTCGCTCGAGGGATTCATATGGTGAGCGCCAATAAACTTGCAGGCTCAGGGCCGTTACCTTTTTACCGTGAGCTTAAGCAGCAGCTAAGTAACCGGCGTTTATTTTGGCGTTACAATGCCAGTTGCGGCGCTGGCTTACCAGTACAGCATGCCCTAAACGATTTACGCAATAGTGGCGACAATATCGAAGCTGTTGGCGGTATTTTTTCAGGTACTTTATGTTGGCTGTTTGAGCATTACGATGGGCAAAAATCTTTTTCTGAACTCGTGGTTGAAGCCCGCGGATTAGGCATTACAGAGCCAGATCCTCGAGATGATTTATCTGGCCGAGATATGCAGCGAAAGTTACTTATTCTGGCCCGTGAAATTGGCTTTGAGATTGAGCTTGATGCCATTGAATTAAATTCATTAGTGCCAGCTGAATTAGCCGACTTGTCGTTAGATGACTTTTTAGCGCGCATTGGCGAGTTAGATGAGTTTATGTTGCAGCAATATAGTGCAGCCTTTGAGCAAAATAAAGTCTTAAGGTATGTGGCATCTTTAGATAAAGTCGATGGCAAAATGCATGCTGAAGTAGGCATTCAATGGGTCGACTCGAACCATCCCTATGCCAGTTTAACCCCTGGAGATAATGTGTTTGTCATCCGCAGCACTTTTTATCAGGGCAATCCGTTAATTATTCGCGGCCCAGGTGCTGGCCGAGAAGTTACCGCAGCAGCTGTGCAGTCTGACTTAGTACAAATCTGTAAGGATTTACTGCAGGAGTGATCCTTAAGCGCGAGTTAAACGACGATTAACTTGGTTGAAAGATTAACTTTAAAGGCCTATTCCCTAACGGAATAGGCCTTTTTTATTGTCATAAAATAGCGCTAAAAGCATAAGCTCAGAGTTAACTTCACTCCCAGTCGATTTGCTGATGATTAATCGACAACGACCTTTTCATTATCAGTCTTTAGCCTGCAAATGTTCGCTGTCTGTTCTTTGGTAAGCGTATTTGGGTTACTTTTTCTTTGGTGGAGAGTATTCAATTAAGTCACATAAAGTGGATCTGATTGACTACATTTATTATTCCAGTAGCTAAACATCATCCAAGGAGAGGGCGGTATATGAAATTCCTTTTACAAGTCATCACGATAATAGCAATAGGGGCAAGTCGTAACTTGGCTATTGCCGATATTCCTGCTCAATCTCCCAAAGAGTTATTGCAAACCGTACCCACACAGGCGCAAGTTTGTTTAACTTGCCATGGTGTTAATGGTGAGGGTTTAGGTGTTATAGGGCCTAGGTTGGCGGGTTTATCCAGTGAGTATATCGCCTCGCAGCTGGTTAATTTTCAAATGGGTAATCGACAAAGTCCCACAATGTCGGCGATGGCTGCGACAGTACAAGGTGATGCTATCCAAGTCGTTGCTGATTTCTTTGCCGCTAAAACAGTAGCTGAGATCCCATTGCAATACCGCGGTGACAAGGTTGTGATAACTGATACGGCGGAAAAATTGGCTTATCAGGGAGATTGGGGCCGCGATATACCTGCCTGTACTAGCTGTCATGGACCTTCAGGCATTGGCGCAGCCAACTTCCCTCGACTTGCAGGCCAAGAACCTAGCTATTTAAAAAACCAACTATTGGCTTGGCAAAATGGTACTAGAAAAGGTGATGTCGATAATATGATGGCTAATATTGCCGCTAAGCTGACTGCTGATGAAATTGACGCATTGTCAGCGTACTTTTCAGCTTTAAAACCTCTGGTTCAAAATGCTGCTGCTCAACAGCCTTTGGCACAAAAATAAGGACATACCATGAAACTGTTTAATTATTTAGTCGCAGGTGTGTTTATCAGTTCAGTTAGCGCTGCAGAATTACCCGATAGGCAAGCTCAGATCCCCGCTATAGCAAAAGATCCCGCAGCGCAGTATCTGCAACCTAGCGATTTATCAGCTATTCCAGAGGGTGAGTTTGGCGACAAAGTACGTTTGGGCTATCAGATATTTGTTAATACTCAGCAATTAAGAGATAAATATGTCGGCAATGAGCTTAATTGCGTTAATTGTCATATGAACGCAGGTAATAAAGCCAATGCTTCACCGCTATGGGCTGCCTATATGGCTTATCCCGCTTATCGAAAGAAAAATGACAAAGTGAATAGCTACCAGGAACGGATTCAAGGTTGCTTTACTTATTCAATGAATGGTACAGCCCCCGCATCAGGCAGTAAGGAACTTGTGGCTATCTCAGCTTATTCTTATTGGCTAGCCATGAGCGGTTTACTGAATCAATTTAATCTCGATAGCAAAGTAGCAGAGTTGAGTGATGTAGAACTGGTAAAAGGTGGCAATAGAGAAGAGTTCCCAATTCCAGCTGCAGTGAAAGCTAAATGGGATCAAAAAGCCTTAACTTCACTTGCTGGCCGAGGTTTTCCCAAGTTAGAAGCGCCAGAACAAGCTTATTCAACTGAGCGAGGCGAAATAGTTTATCAAACCCATTGTCAGGCTTGTCATGGCGTTGATGGTCAAGGCATTAAAATGGCTAATGTGAGCGCTTTACCGCCATTATGGGGGCCGCAAAGCTACAACTGGGGCGCAGGGATGCATAGAGTGAACACTGCAGCTAATTTTATCTATGAGAATATGCCGCTGGGTAAAAGTATTCAGCTAACAGTGCAGCAGGCTTGGGATGTGGCAGCTTTTGTTAATGCCCATGAAAGGCCGCAAGATCCGCGTTTTAAAGGAGACCTGCCACAAACCCAAAAAAGTTATCATCAACATGATGGCTTTTATGGCAAGCAGCAGCTTGGTAATGTTTTAGGCGCCGAAGCTTATCCAAATTTTCCTGTTAATAAGTAGGACTTTAACCAGTTTCAAGCTTATGCTTTTAAGCTACAATCGTTAAGGCATAGCCTTATCTCATAAAGCATTTTATGGAAATTAAACCAGTTAACGAAACAAAGTGAACCAGATGAAAGATGTAGAAATATACTCACCAAACCAAGCAAATGAACCATTAGTATCTGAGGCACAAGACGCGATTTTTGAGCCATTAGCGTGCCCCGTTTGCCAGCAGGTTAATCAATGCGCTGTTAGTGCGGGTAAACCGATTGAAGACTGCTGGTGTTTAAGCGCTTCAGCTAAAGCTGTGATCAGTGACAAGCTGCGCACAGAGTTAAAGGGCAAAGCCTGCGTCTGTCAAAGCTGCTATCAAAAACTGTCCCAGTGAAGGCCTTAATGACTGCTTATTCAGGGTGTTTAGGCTAGGTTGTAATGGTTCAATAAGATTTAAGCGCTAATTTAGTTAGCGCTTTTTTTATAATTAAATTAATTTAATTGGCTGATAAAAAACTGTTATTTGCTGATTTGTTCGGTTTGAATCGTACCGATGTTTCCAATTTAGTGCCAATGAAGGTAATCTGAAATTCACGCACTGATGTATTAGTAGTGTGAACGCAGTAACCGTAAAAATAACGTTTAGTGATAACGATTAATAATAACTATAAATATTTAACTCATTATGAGGTTTTCAATGGAAGGATTAACGGCATTTATTAATGCAGTAAACAGCATCGTTTGGGGCGTACCCATGTTGGTGATGATTTTAGGAGTGGGATTATTTTTATCTATCGGATTAAAATTAATGCCAATCCTAAAATTAGGCACTGGTTTTAAACTGCTGTGGTCGGGTCGAGCAACCGACAGTGATAGCACTGATAAAGGTGAAATTAGTCCTTTTAATGCGCTAATGACATCGCTCTCAGCCACCATAGGAACAGGTAATATTGCTGGTGTGGCTACCGCTATTTTTATTGGTGGGCCAGGGGCATTATTTTGGATGTGGTGCACCGCATTAGTGGGTATGGCGACCAAATTTGCCGAAGCGGTATTGGCAGTTAAGTATCGTGAAAAAGACAGTAATGGCAATCACGTCGGTGGACCGATGTATTACATTAAAAATGGCTTAGGCAGCAAATGGGCCTGGTTAGGGACAGCGTTTGCGATACTGGGCTCTATTGCCGGTTTTGGGATCGGTAATACCGTGCAAACTAACTCAGTGGCAGATGCCATGAGTGCTAACTTTGGCGTGCCGAGCTGGGTTACTGGTTTAGTCTTAATGGTACTCGTCGGTGCAGTACTCATGGGCGGTATTAAACGTATTGCAGAAGTTGCTGGTAAACTCGTGCCGTTAATGACCCTGTTTTATATTGCCGCGGGTTTAGCTGTTTTAGTGGTATATGCAGACCAAATTCCTGCAGCATTTGAATTAATTATTCACAGTGCGTTTAACCCAGTTGCTGCTCAAGGCGGTTTTGCTGGCGCAGCTGTTTGGGCTGCGATTCGTTTTGGTGTCGCCCGTGGTGTGTTCTCCAATGAAGCGGGCTTAGGTAGTGCGCCCATTGCTCACGCTGCAGCGCAAACCAATGATCCGGTAAAGCAAGGCTTAGTGGCCATGCTAGGTACATTCATTGATACCATCATTGTGTGCTCTATTACTGGTTTAGCGATTATTGTTTCCGGTGCTTGGACATCAGGTGAGAACGGTGCAGCACTAACTTCATATGCATTTTCACATGCACTGCCCATGGGTAATTATATTGTGGCGGTAGCACTTGCTGTGTTTGCCTTCACGACTATTCTAGGGTGGAGTTTTTATAGTGAGAAGTGTGTTCAATACTTGCTTGGCGATAAAGCGGTAAAACCATTTCGTTTAATATGGACCCTTGTGGTACCCATAGGCGCCGTGAGTTCATTAGAGTTTATTTGGCTGTTGGCTGACACGCTTAATGCAATGATGGCCATTCCTAACTTAATTGCGCTAGTCCTATTAAGTCCTGTGGTCTTTGGTTTAACCCGAGAGTATTTTGCCAAGCAAAAAGCTAAGGCATTAGAGAGCTAATATCGCTATCGCGATAAATTACGATGGCATACACAGGGAGTGTATGCCTTTACTCAGAAGGAGTACTATCGATGAAACTTTCAAGCCAGATACTTCCATTGAGTTTTTTGCTTATGGCTTCATTAATCGTCGGTGGCTGTAATGGCATCTCTATAAGAACCAATGCTGATGAATATATTACTTACCAAGCTAAAGCTTCAACGGTTGAAATCTATCAGCCCAGTGAATTGTATAACCATGACAATGAACCGCTAGGTGAGGTGGTGACGACGTATTGCGCTAACAAACCTGAAGTAATAGAGGTTGGTGTCCCCAGTATCAGCATGCTGAAAAAAGAATTAAAAGTGCAAACCCAACAAAGGGGCGGTAATGCACTCATTATCACAGACTGCGGCAAAATGATTTACCCAGCCTGTTCAATTTATTTAGAGTGCAATGGTCTTGCATACTTCTTAAAGTCTTAATATTAAGGTGAAGCCTTAATTTTATAAAAAGTATTGGCCTAATGACCCCGTAACAGGGGCTAGGCTAAAATAAATCATCTTCCCCTAAGCTTTTTCGCAATTCAGCTTGTTCGAGATAATCATCCAAGCGCCGCTTAACCTGTCTTTTGTGTTCAATAATTTCAGCGGAGCGTTGATTTTTTGGTGAAACCATTGCCTCGATTTCAGTATCATTTGGGATAGTCTCAGTAATATTAGCCATCACTTTATCCTCACATGGGTGGTACTCGTAAAGCATAATTAATGGCTTTACATAAACGGTAATCACAGCCTGAACGGCTTGAAACCGTGAGCACAATATTGCTACTTTATTGCTGAGCAATAATTTGCTAGGCAGCAGAAAAATAACCTCATAATTTGAATGTAGCAGCTAATAAAAAAAATGCGCACTTCTGTGGTGAGGATTTTGAGGCTCAGAGCAATAAAAAACGCCACCCTAAGGTGACGTTTTTTGATTTTTTAATAATTTAGATTAAATAGCTAACATCATTTAATACTTTTGATGGTTATAGATCGAAGCTATATGAGTAACCAAGAACAATTTTAGCATCATCATCTTCTAAATCAGTATCTGTTGCCATGAACGAGATAGTACCGAAATCAGTATCAGTGCTTAGTGATACGTTGTACTCAGAATAGCTATCAGTGCCGTACCAGCTGGTGATTACATCACCGTTTGAGTAACCATAATGGAAACCCAGTGACACTTTTTCAGTTAATGGGAAAGTCAGGTTAGCTTGAGCATACATCATATCTTTTGAATCTAATGGGCTTTCAGCAATATCATCACCGCCATTGACTGTGTAAGAGTATGCAACATCTAACCATTTCCACGCGAGACCAACTGTTACTTCACCAAAATCAACACTGCCCGGTGAATCTGGGTAAGCGTAATAAAGGTAGTTAATGTCGTAGCTTAAGTCTTCTGTAATGTCACCACCGAAACCGGCATACACATCAAGCTCATAAGAGGTGCCGTCACCAAAATCTACATTTGATGCCCAACCACCGACATAGAAACCTGACTCATGGCCATAATCAATGCCCCCCTGAACCGCAGCACCACTAGTTTGTGACACACCACGCCAAATATAGTCTGACGTCGCGCCAATATTACCCGTGACTTCAGCTAAAGCTGTAGTGCTTAAAAGTAAACCTGTTGATAGCGCAATAGCTTGATACAGAGATTTTTTCATTTTCATTCCCTCAAAGTTTTATTATTCAATTAGCATCTTGCATAAAGTCGGGTCGACGCTAAATGTTGTTTTATCTGAGGTACGTGTTGCTAATGATGTGCCATGTTTATAAAGTTAAATTAATCAATAGCTTAAAAATTACTGCACATTTATGTTGCATTTATGTTGCCACTTAATGATGCGTAGTTGCACTTTAATTGTGCAGTTTAAGTGTTGTTTTTACTTATTTATGCAAAAAAAAGACATAAAAAACCTCCAAAAAAGGAGGTTTTATCGTTTTAGCGGTTTTTAGTTAACACTATTTTTTAGCGTTTTACCTGCTTTAAACTTAGGTACTGTTGCTTCAGCAATTTGGATCTCTTGGCCGGTTTGTGGGTTACGACCTGTACGTGCAGCACGAACTGATGTTTCGAAAGAACCAAAACCTACGATAGAAATCTTGTCGCCGTTTTTCATGGCTTCAGTTACCGCTTCTTCAAAAGACTTTAGTGCACGACCCGCTTCAGCTTTTGTTAACTCAGCATTTTCTGCAATTTTTGCAATTAATTCACTTTTGTTCATGTTGTATTCTCTGCTTTCCATAGATGTATTTATTTAGAACTAGATTAACATGCCATAAGCCATAAGGCTTTGAAAGCATTTTATCTGATAAATGTGCTGCTATATTGCTAATAAGTAACTTTTTAGTGATCTAGTTAGCTTAAACTCGGCTGAGTGAATTAACTGCTTCTGCCGTTTTTATCAAGTTTATTGATTTGTTGCTGCTCATTTTGAACTTTGGCCTACAAAAATTTGTTAGCTATCAATCTTCTAACAGTTGATACAGGAGTTGCTTCACTAACTTAGGTTCAAAGGGTTTATCACATAGCGCATTAACACCTGCGCTTGATACGTTGCTTAGGTGGGTATCGTTAGCTTCTGATGACACCATCAAAATCGGCACATGAGACTGCTGGCTTTGGTGGCGTATATATTGGGTCAATGCCAGTCCATCAATACTTGGCATATTGTAATCGGTGATTACTAAATCAAACATTTGCTGTTGCATTAATTCGATAGCTTCAGCGCCATCAGTTGCCTCGCTTATCATCCGAATACCTAAATTAGTAATAGTTCGTTTGATAATGTTTCGCGCCATGCGGCTATCATCAACCACTAAAGTGCGAATATCCTGAACATCAAAATGGCTTAGGTCCAGTTCGTCATTACTGATTAAATCAATAGTGGAATTCAGTGCTGTGGCCAAATGATCGGCATCGAAAGGCTTAGGTAAAATCGCGACGGCTCCAGATTGCCTAAATATTTCCAGTTGCTCACGGCGACATTCACTGGATACCAACATAAATTGAATATCTTGATAGTCAGAGTTTTGTTTAATAAAACTGAGTAGTTCAGTCGCTTCACCGTCAGTAAAGTGTAAAGCGCTGACAATGAGATCTGGCGTGTGTCGAACAATAATCTCTTTAGCTTGAGCAAGATTAGCGGCGGTTTGTATGCTATGTACGCCTTCTTGTTGCAGGCGTGAAATAATTATTTTTCTCTGAACATCAGATGGTTCAACTAGCAAAATGGATAATTCACTGGGCGATAAATGGCTCATTATATAGCTTCTTATTATTCGATCTGAGTTTTATGGGCGCATGTTAACTTATGCTAAGGGATGAATATAGTCAGCAGGGCGCCTTTGTTAACTTTTGGGCTTCAAATAAATCGCTGTTTCTTTACAAAATGCCACCCAGTATTGAAACACCAGCAGTGAAAATAGTACCGCAGCAATGGCAGGAATAGGGATATTAAAGCCATTGAACACCACTTTTACATCTTCAGGAGTGATTTGATAGGCGATAATAGCAGTGGTAGACAGTGCTAATATCGCTAAGGTTTGAATGGCTAAATATACCTTTAAGGCAATGCTGGCCCAGTGGGTTCGCATTAATAAGCCAACCAACACAGGGATAACGCCGATACTGAATAAATCTATACTTTGAATGCTATAAGAGCGCCAAAGGGCCACAATAGACAGTAACACGTACAATGCAATTAATAGGGTTAATCTTAACGGTGGTTTATTCATAGTATTATTATCATTATTGGAACTATGTGAGTGGTCATGTGGTGTAGAATAGCGTGAGTAGAGATAGTTTGTGAAAACGTTTTTTAAGAAATTAGGATAAGTAATGACTGAGGCGGAATTTTGGTCTTTGGTGACCCGTAGCCATCCTGAGCAATCAGAGCAAGCGTGCCATGATCAATTAGTGGAAAAATTGTCGGCGCTCGATGATGCTGACTTAGCGGCTTTTGATAAGATATTTGGCCAACAAATGCGCCGCAGTTACCGCTGGGATATTTGGGGCGCAGCTTACATTGTTACTGGCTGTGATTCAGATTATGGCTTTGTGGAGTTTCGAGGGTTTATTTTATCCTTAGGTGAGACCTGGTATAACAAGATTATTGCTAACCCCGACTGTTTGGGCGAGCTTGAGTTATGGCCAACAAAAGATGACTATGCTTATCCCTTTATTGAAGATTATGATTTGATTGCCGGAAAAATCTATGAAGACCGCTGCGGTGAAGAGCTGCCTTTTGTACCCTCTGGTCAGCATACTCCTCAAGGTAAAAAGTTCAGTACCAAGAAAAAAGATCTCCGTAAAAACTATCCTTTATTAAGCCAGCGTTTTCCATTTTAAATATCGCTGAAAGTTAATTAAGCATCCACAAAAAATGCAGCTTTATAGCTGCATTTTTAGTGTAATTGAGGTGTAAGCCTGTCAATCGGCAGACTTAGCTACTGCAAGTTTCTGATTGAGTATCAAACTCTAAACCGTATTTAGCGCAGGCTTGAGTCATAAACTTGTGTGCAGCGGTTTGTAACTGCTGATCAAGGTTTTTCTCTAATTCAGCATTAAACTCTTGCTCAGCGACTTGTATATGCTGGTTCATTAATTGCTGGTGTTGTTTTATCGCTTCGGCGCCTTTTGAATCGATATCAAATTGATGGGCAAAGCTTGAAGATGACACCAGCATGGCGATAAAAACTGTCGCTGCGAGAGCGATAGGCTTAATCATCTTATTGCTGGTAGTTGTGCCGATTGCTGTATTGGTTTCGATGTTATTCATATTAACTCCAGTATTGATACGTTAATTGCTATTAGCGCTGAATCCTTGAGCGATATATATGTCCAAATTTTATTCGTTGGTCAGTCTTTCGCGATATTCACCTTGATATTGTTAAGGGAAATAAGGCGCTAGTACTTGTTGAGAGACACATTAATCTATTTTTACTGAATGATTACTGAACAGTTAGTTTGTTATTTGAGCAGATTTTGGGTTGGTCGGTATTAATCTCTATCAAATGTTGTTTCAGCAAGTATTGCTAGAGTAGGTTAAGCTTATATTCAGGTAACTGCTTGTATAATCCGACAAGTATAGAATTGTTGATTTTTTAAACACTAGGTTCATAGCTAGGGGAAAATGATGAAAATGAAATATTTACTATTAGCAGGTGCATTGGTATGTAATGTTGCTGCAGCTAAGGACGAAGTCGTGGTCAACCCAGTGACTGAAGACGGTGTGGTTAAAATTCAATGGCAAGAACCTAAAAAGTACCGAGATTTAAAAACGGCCAATGAAGTGAAATCTCGTTTTCAGCAGCGCTTTTTCGACACTATGACTAAAAATATCAACAAAGAAGCTGAAAAGATTTTAAAACCAGAGCAGAAACTTGAGATGGTGGTTTCTGATGTGGATTTAGCCGGTGATCTGCGGCCAACATTTGGCGCGACCTCCGCTAGTGAACTGCGGATTGTAAAAGACTTATACCCACCACGTATGACCTTTAGCTACAGCATCACTGAAGGTGAGCAAGTGATTATGGCCGGTGATGAAAAGTTAGTTGATATGAACTTTATGTATGGCACCCATTCAACCCGTAATCAAAAGCCGTTTGAGTATGAGACTAAAATGCTTGAAGATTGGTTAAAGAAAACCGTAGCACCTAAG
Source organism: Shewanella sp. 10N.286.51.B2 (assembly GCF_041469265.1). NCBI lineage: Bacteria > Pseudomonadati > Pseudomonadota > Gammaproteobacteria > Alteromonadales > Shewanellaceae > Shewanella > Shewanella sp. 10N.286.51.B2. Next base: position 105,843 of record NZ_JBFRKH010000054.1, on the reverse strand, counting down.
TTATAAATGTCTATGATTCAGTAGTTTATGTTATATTTAAAATCTAAAGCGGCTTATTGATAAGCCGCTTTTTTGTGCCTAAACATCACTAAGTGCTGGTGTCAGCTATTTGGTGTTCTGTTTGAATAAGTGCAAGGTTTGCAGCAAAGCACCGAGCTTTTTCACATAAGCCTCTAAGGTTTCAGGCGGAATATGTCTGAGTTCTTGGATCTCATCTAACTCGTCAGCTAATTCTTGTACATAAGGCAAGAAGCGGTTACTACTTTGGCTAAAGCCTTGTTCTTCGGTAAAAATTGCTACAAACTTACCGTGGCCGACTTGGTGTAATTCATCGAGTCTTTTATCGGCATCAATGGCTTGACGGTATCCTGTTTGCAGGCTTTCTTTTATTTGCTGGATAACTTTGGTATACGGCATGATAGCCTCATTCAACATCTTCAAATTAAGCTAAATTATAAGGGTCTGCTATGGGACTAACAAGTCTAATGGATTTTAAATTAACGTTTGCTGCAACAAAGCGTTGCTCTGCTTATTTGAGTTTGTTAATCGTCGCTATTTTAAGCTGTGGTTTAGCGACTGCAGCTGAAACCGACACGCCGCCTTTTTATAAAGTCACTTATCAAGGTAAACAGGCATTCATATTAGGCTCAATTCATGTGGGCAAAGCTGATTTTTACCCGATGGCACCGGTTATTGAGCAGGCTTTTTCTCAGGCTGATGCATTGGTAATTGAAGCGGATGTGACTAAAGCCGATACTCAACAACTATTAGGTCAATATGGCCTAGCAACTCCAGCAAGCAGCGTCGATTTAGGGCAGGCTTATCCAGCTTTTTGTAAACTCAATTTAGCGGTTTGTCAGGGATTATCGCCTTTAGCGCCATGGCTTCAGGCTGCGCAAGTAGCATTAGTGCGTTTCAGTCAGTTAGGGTTTAGCGCTGAAGAAGGGGTGGATGTGACTTTTGTAGCTAAAAATCAAGGGCGCACTTTGTTAGAGCTTGAAAGTGTGGCCTACCAGTTTGAGTTGATTTCATCTTTTAGTCAGCAAACGCAACGGCAAATGTTAGATGAAGCGGTTGAGACAAGTGATGAAGAAATGCTGGAAATGGTGGCCGCTTGGCGCGGTGGAGATAAACAAAAACTTGCCGATATCATGGAGCATCAAAGCGATGATGTAGCCAAAGAATTAGTTGAAAAACTGCTGTGGCAGCGGAATCAGCAAATGAGTCAGCGCACCATAGCGCTATTAAACGAAGGCAATTATCAGCAGCTGTTTATCATTGTCGGTGCAGGCCACTTGGTGGGCCGCCAATCGATGCCGATGATATTAAAGCAAACAGGGGCTGAGGTAACAGATTGTTGGCATGCCCAGTGTTTATAAACGCCAGTGAGTAAACTTTGGGGCTGTGCGGTATTTTTACACTGTAGTATAATGCGCGCATTAAAGCATTTGTGAGTAGTGTGAAACGGAGAAATACCGTTATTTTGCACAGTAATTTCACCGTATAAAAAGGTAAGCCACTTGAGTAACGATTACTCTATAGCATTAACGTCAATGCCGTCGTTGTTGTCTTTATACCGCAAAATATTATTATCGCGTAAGCCTGGTTGGGATCAGCAACCTTTACCAAAGATCCATGTACAGACGGATGGCATTAGATTATCAGATAAGAAAATTCGTCAATATGCTGAGGTATGTCAGTTTGATTATGATGGCAAAGTGTTACCGCCAACATTTTTGTACGTGCTTGCATTTAGATTACATGCCACCATTTTTACCCATAAAGCGATTACCTTTCCTTTATTGGGGATGATCCATCTTAAAAATAGCATTAGCTTGTATCGGCCTATTAACGCTGATGAGGTTTTTAAGGTTGAGTGCAACCTTATTACTAGCCAAACCACGGATGCAGGACTTGAATTTGAACTAGAATCTAAAGTCTATGTTGGTGATGAACTCGTGTGGCAAGCCTTATCAACTTACCTATACCGTATTGAGTCTAAAGGCCGCAGAGCAAGACCACCGCGAGCTTCTGATATGGTGTGGGAAGACGTCAATACCTGGTCATTAGCTGAAAATTTAGGCCGTCAGTATGCCAAAGCCTCAGGTGATTATAACCTGATCCACCTGCACCCAATGGTGTCTAAGCGTTTTGGTTTTGATCGTGTTTTAGCCCATGGAATGTGGTCTAAAGCCCGTTCACTTGCTGGGTTGATGCAATTTATTGGTGATAGACCATTTAAGGTGGACGTAGAGTTTAAGTTGCCAGTATTTATGCCTTCGGATGTCACCTTTGCTTTTGAAAGCATAGAAAATGGTAAGCGTTTTGAAATGCGTGATATTAAAGGCCGCAGACCACATCTAATGGGTACCATGTCGTACTTAGATTGATACCCTAGCGTTATCGGTAAATGCATAACAAAAAAGCCCGCAGCAAGAAATTGCAGCGGGCTTTTTAGTATTTTAAGGCTATTAGATTAACTTGTCACAGCTTAGTCTGCCGCCTTTTCATGATAAATATGCACATCTCGTTGTGGGAATGGAATACTGACGCCTTGGGCATCAAACTGCATTTTCACTTCACGAGTAATATCCCAATAGACTTCCCAGTAATCCACTGGATTTGCCCAAGGGCGAACCACAAAGTCTACTGACGATTCACCGAGTGTATGTAACTTAATCGTCGGCTCTGGAAACTTTTTCACTTTTGGGTGAGCCATAACAATATCGGTTAAGATTTTTTCCGCTTTAGGAATATCATCGCCATAGCCAATGCCAAAGGTCATATCCACACGACGTTCTTGCTCGGCGGTGATGTTATTGATGGTATCGCCCCAAATCTTATTATTAGGAATAATCAAGCGTTGGTTATCTAAGGTTTTCACTGTGGTAGAGACTAAGCTCATATGGCTAACACGCCCCGTAACACCTGCAGCATTGATTAAGTCACCGACATCGTAAGGGCGGTAGATTAAAATCATCATTCCTGAGGCAAAGTTAGATAAGGTATCTTGCAAGGCAAAACCGATAATCACACCAGCGATACCAAAACCTGCCAGCAGTGGTGCTAATTCAAAGCCAAGTTGTGATAGTGCGATAAGCAAACCTAACGCGAAGATGACGTTACCAGAAATAGAGGTGAAGAAATCTTGCAATAGCATGCTGAAATTAAGCTGGGAAGAATTAACTGCTTTGCGAACCACTTTTTTAACTAATTTAGACACTAAGCTGGTTAAAAATAAAATGATGATGAAGATAACCACTTTAAAGGTAAGCCCTGTGCCATTTTCCAGCGCTTGATTTTTAGCTATATCCATCCAGTCATTCAGTAAGCTTGACGCTACATCAAAGTTTAAAACATCTTGAGTAATATCCCCTGAAACACTAAATAGCGTTTGCTTAATTTGCGCAGTGTCTTGTCCTAAGTCATCAAGCATATCGGCGGCAATACTTAAACTGCTGCTGTGCTGTGATAATCGCTCTTTGAGTTCAATAACTTTGGATTTTTGCTCGGCAGTGATATCAGCGCCAGCAGTTGATGCGTCACTAATCGCTTGTTTAAGTTGGTTTTGGGTATAGTTGACGATACTTTCAAGATAGTCAGCCCGCAGGGTTAGCTCATTGGTTAATGCTGTTTTGGCACTGTCGACATTAATATTTAAGGTGTTGGCCCAATTGATTGTTTGTAGTTCAGCCTGTAAGTAAAGATCCCTGTCGGCTTCACGATCAATAACCGCTTTCATTGTTTGAGTCTGATTTTCGTCATCTAATGCCAGTTTCAGGGCTGTGATGTCATCATCTAAATATTTACCGACATTATCTAAAAAGCCCAATTGTTGCTGTATTTGCGGGGTGAGATAGGCTAAATCCGGGTTTTCTTGATTAACTAATGAATCTAATTTTTCTCGTAGTTGATTGTTTTTATTCAGAATGCGGAATTCACTGATTGCTTTTAATTCACCTTTTGCGGTTTTAAGGTAGCTTACATCGGCATCAATGCGTTGTTGTAGTTGGGCTATTTTATTAATGGTTGCAGGGTCAGCTGGCGCTGCAACACTGCTTTGTGAAAAGCTCATTAAGCTGACGAAACAACATAAGATAAGCAAGATTCTAGGCATGATAAACGTCCTGTATATTGATAATGACTTTATCATAAGTTATTGAAGGAAGTTTGACGATAATTTGCTAGACTAACGCACTTTTTATTTTCAGCTACAGGTTGCTCATCATGGCACTGCAATGCGCACATTGTCACAAGCCTATGTCGATTAGTAAGATCAGTGGAACTCGAGGTAAGGGGTTCTCATCGCATATTCAGTGCTATCACTGCCAGGCTTGGCTTGGTCGCCATCGTTATCTTACGATGTTAAAAATACTTGGCTTTTATACTGCGGTAGGTGCGGGGCTGACAGGCTATTTTGTGGCAGGATTAGCCAATATCATTACCCCCGTAATCATGCTGTCGCTGATCCTTACAGGGGTAACGCATTTAATGGATCATTTATTGGTTATTGAAGCGCCTGAAGAGGGCTCTCAAACAAATTAATCTACTACTTGAACTTGATTTTCTAGTGATGTTTCAACGTAGTAAATACCGCCAAGAACTACAACACCGATGATCACCATTGTTAAAATAATGCCCACATTGTCTTTTAATAAATTCATCATAGATAATTCCTCTGTCATTGGCAGATTAAATTGGTATTTATAGTAAATATATTAGCCTTTTCAGCTTAAGCTAATCTTAAAATAGCATAATGTTGAGAGGGTTAAAGCGCCCTTGTTGATCACAAATTTTCAGTAGAAGTGATTTGTAACAAACTTGTAGTTGATTTTTTAGTTTTAATTTATAAGAATAGCAGCCATTGTTACTGGGTATTCGCTGATATGATTTAATGGATGAGACTAGTTAAGTGAGATTTGCTTTGCACATAAGACGAAATATTGCGATGTGGCTTTGCGCCATGCTCGTATTATTGTCTTTTGCCGCATCCGCTCACGAATCTGTTCATAAACATGAAAGCATTAACACTCACTGCAGCTTATGTTTTCATAAGCATCAGGTTCACAAAACCCTTCCAAGTATTGAATTTAGCATTCCGGTTGTACGTCAAGAGTATGAACTCACACCGTTAGCCAATTCAGAATCTCTTAGTTCACATCAGGCTTATTACCATAGCCGCGCACCGCCAATCTTTATTTAATTCAACAGTTTAATTAATAATTATAAATTATATTTCCCGACTATTAAGTAAAATAGCCGGGTGTTTGTTGTATTTTGGAGATTTTATGTTTAGTTCAAATAAACGACTGTCAGCAGTCGCAATCGCGTGTGCCTTTTCTTCAAGCTCTGTTTTTGCAGAAGATTCAAGCTTAACCAATCCTAATATCAGTGCGGTGTTAGATGGTTTTTATCAATCAGGTGATCGTGGTTTAGGTGGCAGAAGTGAAGGCTTTGGTTTGGGTGAAACTGAATTTGCTATCAGCGCTAATATCGATGATATGTTCTACGGTAAAGTCACTGCGATATTAGAAGTGCATGACGGCGAAACTGAACTTGAGCTTGAAGAAGCCTTTATTCAAACCATGGGTATGCCTGGCGGTTTTGGTATTCGCGCTGGTCGTTTCTTGTCTGATGTGGGTTATTTAAATAATCAGCACATTCATACCGACGCTTTTGCTGATCGTCCTGGGGTTTATCGCGCCTTTATGGGCGGGCATTACTTTGATGATGGTGTCAGATTAACTTATGTAGCGCCGACAGATTTGTTTTGGACTATGGGTGTTGAAGCCTTTAGTGGTAAAAAAATGCGCGCTGAAGATGAGCATGACGAACGTGACTTTAGTTCAGTAGGGGTGTATTCGGCATTCACCAAGTTTGGCGGTGATATTGGTATCTCGAGTTCTTGGCAAGTGGGTTTAAGTTACTTACGTAATGAAAACGGTAAAACTTATCTAGAAGATGAGCATGAGCCCCATGTTGATGACGATCACGACCATGAAGGTCATAGCCATAGCGCAGCCTATACTGGTGAAAATACCTATATTGCAGACTTTGTCTACAAGTGGGCACCAAATGGTAATTACAAATACCAACACTTAACTGTTAGCGGCGAGTACTTCCGGGTAACTGATATTTTCTCATTTGAAGAAGATCATGAAGATGAACATGAACATGAGATACTCAGTGCTGAAGGCCATGACGATTACCATCAAGGTTGGTACTTAAGTGGCGTGTATCAGTTCTCGCCAAATTGGTCTGCTGGTTTACGTTATGGTGAAGTGGATAGCTTTGAAGCCCACGGCGATCACTTAGACCCACAAAAGCTAAAAGAAACCGAATTAAGTTTGGCGTGGCATCAGAGCCATTTCTCCACCGTACGTCTACAATATACTAACCAGAAAGGCACCAACTTTGATGGTTTTGAAGACGATAATATCATTACTCTACAATATGTTATGTCATTAGGAGCTCACGGTGCGCATCAATTCTAAAAAACTAATATTAGCAGCTGGCATATTTGCCAGCTTGTTAACGAGTTCTGCAAATGCAGCGCTTAATGTATTTGCTTGTGAGCCTGAGTATGGCGCATTAGCAAAGGCATTAGCTCCTGATGCTAAAGTCTATTCAGCCACGAGTGCGCAGCAAGATCCACATCAAGTGCAAGCGCGTCCAAGCTTAATTGCTAAAATGCGTCAAGCTGACTTAGTGGTGTGTGCTGGCGCCGATCTCGAAATTGGTTGGTTGCCAATGTTGCAGATGAAAGCCTCAAACAACAAAGTGCTTTCAACTGATACTGGGCTTTTTTATGCCGCGGATCATATCGAGACCTTAGATCAACTTGAGCAAGTGGATCGCTCTATGGGTGATGTCCATGCCAAAGGTAATCCGCATTTACATTTTGACCCTAGAAAGTTCCTTAAAGTGGCGCAGGCGTTATCAGCGAAAATGATTGAGTTAGATCCTAACTCAAGTGCTGAGTATCAAGTTGCATTAACTGAGTTTACTGAGCAGTGGCAGCAAGCTATTCCGCGCTGGGAAGCGCAAGCGCAATCGCTGAAGGGCAAAAAGGTCATTGCTTACCACTCAAGCTTTCGATATTTGTTTAACTGGCTCGGCATGGAGCAAGTGGCAGATCTTGAGCCGAAGCCGGGCATCCCACCCAGTAGTAGCCATTTAGCTAAACTTGTAAGTCGCAGCCAACAAGGTGATGTGATGGCGGTGATAGTGGCCTCATATCAGGATGAGCGTGGCGCACATTGGTTAGGTGAGCGCACTGATTTGCCTGTGGTGATTTTGCCAATGTCAGTAGGTGGCAACAGTCAAAGTCAGGATTTGATTAGCTTATATGACAGCGTACTGACGTTATTAACTGAGGCGCAATAAGCCTATGCTAGATATCGAGCTGCTATTGATTTTGTTTCCGGCATTTATTGCCGGAATCATCATTTTGTCTACCCATGTGGTGTTAGGTCGACAAGTACTTAAACGCGGTATTATTTTCATCGACTTAGCGATTGCCCAAGTGGCTGCGCTGGGGGCTATTGTGGCTCATATGGATCATAGAATTGAAGATATTCCTTATTCTCATGTGTGGATGCCTGCCATATTTGCCTTGGGCGGCGCTGGGCTTATTGCTTGGTTATCCAAGCGTTTTGCCGATGAATTAGAAGCCTTTATTGGTTGTTTTTATGTGCTTAGCGCGGTTGGGGCAATGTTGTTATTGTCTAATGATCCCCATGGCGCAGAGCTGTTAAAGCAGCTAATGTCGGGGCAGATATTGTGGGTAAATTGGTCGCAGCTTGTGCTGCCGGCTTTGGTGTCAGTAGCGATACTCGCTTTAATTGCATTGAAGCCTCAGATCCTCGAAGGCGCAGGTTTTTACTTTCTATTTGCCATAGTGATTACACTATCGGTTGAATTAGTGGGTGTTTATCTTGTTTTCAGCACCTTAATTTTGCCAGCGTTAGCGTTAAATCAGTATGTGGGTAAATATACCTTGCTGCTGGCTTATGTGGTGGGATTTGTTGGTTACCTAGCAGGGCTTATACTTTCGGCTAGTTATGACTTACCTAGTGGCGCAGCCATTGTTGCGGCATTAGCGGTCAGTGCTGTGTTAATGCGTTTACTGCTCCGTAATCGTTCTAATAAGGCTGAAATGTAACGCTGCAGAATTAATGATGCGTTAATGTTTAAGGCATCATTAATTCACTTTTAGCAGTGTATAATGCCAAGCATATTAATTATCTGAGCTATTCAGAGCATTAATCCGCTTGGTATAACTACTTTAAGCTTACATTTGTACACCGAAATTAACTTAAGCTATTGAGTCCAGCAGATGTGCTGGCTATACTGTCGCCACTTTATTTGTAGGAGTCTGCTGTGCTGTTAATTGCTCGTTCAATTATTCTAGCAGTGTTACTAACACTGGCGTTTTTTTTCGCAATCATCCTTTGTATTGTTAGACCTATGCATCGTGATAATGTCCATGTGATTGCTAAACTATTTTCATCTGTTGCTCCTATTTTAGGGATTAAAGTGATTACCCGTAACGCGGTGATTAACCCTCAAGTAGACACTGGCGCTGAGGCTAACACTGGTACTGACACTGAAACCGAAGCAAGCCTTAAGCAACCTAAGATCTATTTAGCGAATCATCAAAATAATTTTGATTTATTTACCCATACTTCTGCAGTGCCGGAAGCCACGGTGAGTTTAGGTAAAAAAAGCTTAGCTTGGATGCCATTATTTGGGCAGATTTATTGGCTATCAGGCAATATTCTGATTGACCGTAAAAACCGTCATAGTGCCTTTGATACTATGGCCAAGACTGTTAAGAGAATGAGAGAAAAACTGTTATCTGTATGGATTTTCCCTGAGGGGACACGCTCTAGAGGGCGCGGTCTACTGCCGTTTAAAGTCGGGGCATTCCATACTGCTATCGCCGCCAAAGCGTCAATTGTGCCAGTATTAGCATCTTGCCAAAATCATATTAAACTTAACAAGTGGAATAATGGTGTGGTCATTGTCGAAATGATGGCACCTATGTCGACCGCAAACGTGGATAAAGCCGATGCGAAAAAGCTTTGTGCTAAGGTGCATCAAGTGATGTCACAGCGTTTAGCTGAATTAAATCAAGAAGCATCGCTATTAATGGCTAAACCTCAGTAGCTTTATCACGTATAATTAGCCCTATAGCGTATTTAAATTTGTTAACGGAGAGAATCCATGTCTATTGAAGCTCAACTTAAAGAGCAATTTGCCGAGAACCGTGAAATTATTCAGGCGCTGCTTGATGATGGTTCACAAGCTGATGCTGAATATACTATCGAGCATCATTTCTCTTCGACTAACTTTGATCGTTTAGAAAAAGCCGCAGTTGATGCTTTCAAATTAGGTTTTGAAGTTAACGACGCTGAAGAGATGGAGCTTGAAGATGGCTCAACCATTATTTGCTTTGATGCTATCGCCAATCATGCTCTTGAAGCATCGTTACTTGATAAAGCATGCGAGCAGTTAATGCTGCTTGCTGCCAAGCAAAAAGTTGATTATGACGGCTGGGGCACCTTCTTTATTGGTGACGAAGAAGAGCTTGATGAAGATGAAGACCAAGATGACGACGGTTTCTAAATCATTAACGACTATCGCTTAACTAGCGTCACTCGTTTAATAAATAAGCCCACTTAATTGTGGGCTTTTTAATGGCTTATCGCGGTGGGGATAAAATGAACCTCTGCAGGTTATTTTTCAAATACCGTGGTTTGATTACGGCCATTTTCTTTCGATTGATATAAAGCTTTATCGGCGCCAGATAACCAACTTACACTGCTAGTGGTGGCAGAGGATAAATCATTAACGCCAATACTGATGGTCATTTTAATGATTTGATTGTTATAAACCACTTGCGAGGCTTCGACTTTTTTACGCAGTCGCTCAGTGAAGTATTTTGATTCAGCAGCGGTGGTATAAGTCAATACTACCGCAAACTCCTCACCGCCATAGCGGCCGGCAAAATCAGTTTCACGTAATGATTGCTTTAATATGTTGGCGAGGCTTTGAATGACTTTGTCACCTGCAGGGTGGCCGTATTTATCATTGATGGCTTTAAAATGATCGATATCAATCATTATCATACTGGCTTTTTCACCATAACGGGCAAAGCGCTCGTATTCTTTTTCAAAGCAAACTTGCCAATGACGGCGATTATACAACTGGGTTAAGCTGTCGGTTTGGCTGAGTGTTTCTAGTTGCTCATTGACTGATTTTAGCTGTAATTTATTGATGGCGATATCAGTCACATCATAAACGATAATACTAATATGGGTGATTTCACCCGTTAGCGACGCCAGTGGCAGCAAAGTAATGTTTTGGTACATGTAATCAGCGCGGCCAGTGATCGGGCGATAATTTTTAAACTGGAAGACATAAGGGCGCTGCTCCCAGCTGATGAAAGATCGGTTTTTGAGTAGAAATACCGACTCCATTTTTTGCTTAAGCCATTCAGAGGGTAAATCGTTAAACGCTTCAAAAAGATTGCGACCTTTAATACTGTTAGGTGACACACCGCTATGGTTTTCCATGAAACCATTCCAAAGCTGGATATTGTAGTCACGATCTAACACCACCAAGCCAACTTCAATGGTTTGTACCATATCAATAAGCCAGTGTAGCTCGTTCATTGCGCTTTGATCAGTAGCCATGCTCTAACATCCGTATTGTATTATTCTTTTTATATGCAATGTTAAGTCATTGCAATTAACTAACTGTTTATATGATTATTATCTTAATCTATTCAAATATATAGTGAAGCTTTGCATTCAATGTAGGGATTGAGTCTTCCGTAAATAACAGTAATAAGTCACACTGAATATTGTGGTCTTCAATCTGATAATTGATTTCCATGGCAAGGGTGCGTTGCCATTTTTCTGAGTTGTCATGGATAAGCTCATTTACCGTGCAGTGGCGACCAAGTACAACGGGGTGACCTTGACTAAATTTCATATCAAGCTGCTCTGAAATGCCATTCAAGAATGCCCCAATAAGCACATTACCAGTATCAATGAGCACTTCAATTTCATTGTTAGCATCTTCAGGATCACTGTGGCCCATGAGTTTAGCCATGTCAGCAAAGCTTGAGTCATGGAACAGTAATAACGCCTCACCAGCAACCCCAGCGCCAATAAAACCTTGGCATAATGCAGAAATCTTCGAGCTTTCTTCGGTGGCTTTAAGTGCCATGGTCAGTTCGCTGACTTCTAAAACATTGACGTTGGGGATTGGCAGTTTTACAAAAACATCGAGTAGTTTCGCTAATAAGTCGGCAGCGCGGCCCATGGCGACATTGGCAATTTCTTGGCAAGCGTCACGTAAATCAACTTTAAACATCGGCGTGTCATTGGTTGATTGTTTAAGGGCTAAAGTTAAAATGCCGTATTCTTCTAAGATATTGCTGATGGACTCAGCACTAACCGGCTTTTGAATAAAATCTAATGCGCCAAGGGCTTTTACTCGCTCATGGGCTTTTAATTGAATATCACCAGAGACCACAATGACTAAGGCGGGCAAGTCTTCTCGCTGAATGGCTTCTAGTACTTCATAGCCATCCATGACGGGCATATTAAGGTCGAGAAAGACAATTTCCCCTTTTCCTTGACGGATCACCTCCAAGCCTTCTTCACCATTGGTGGCGTAACTGATTTCAACATCCCAATGTTTGGGAAGTGTTCGCGCCATTTGTTTTCTGGCTAATCCTGAGTCATCACAGATTAAAATAGGAATAGTCATGGCTACAGCAGATCCTTTTACAGGGTATTATTATTTTGAATGCATTAGCTATTACTCGATCGAGCACTTAAACGAACTCCGATTAAACAAGAAAAATGAGTCGATGAGTAATGTTACTTTTTATGGGCAAACATACTACAACTTATTGCTGACTTTTCGCACCAAAAATCGACAATTTTTTGGCGTTTAACGAAAAAATGCTCTTAAATTCAGTAAATCTGAATTTTGACGGCACTTTTGTTCCTGCGGGAACATATATATTGTTGTAGTTTTAGCAGCTTATGAAGAATATCAAATTAGCTTAACTATTCGCCAGTAAGCCAATTTATGCTAACGTAACTTCTGGACTGACCAGTTATTATTTATATTAAGGATGAACAATGAATAAGAAGTTAGTGGCGTTACAAAAACAAAACGGTATTGCTTTTGTGACGCTAAACCGACCAGATAAATATAACGCGCTCAATTATGAAATGTTTAAAGCCATTGATAAAACCATTAAAAATATTAGAAAAGATAGCGAAATTAATGCGGTCATATTATCCGGCGCCGATGGTAATTTCTCTTCGGGCTTAGATGTTAAAGCGATTGCTAAATCCCCCTCCATGATTGCCAAATTGCTGTTCAAATGGCTACCAGGTAATGCCAACTTAGCCCAGCGGGTGTCTATTGGCTGGCAGCGTTTACCCATCCCTGTGATTGCAGTATTAGATGGCTGCTGTTTTGGTGGCGGTATGCAAATTGCGCTAGGGGCAGATATTCGTATTGCAAGTGATGATGCCAAGCTGTCTATTATGGAATCAAAATGGGGCTTAGTGCCTGATATGGCAGGACTGGCAGCGCTTAGACAGGTGATGCCCAAAGATAAGGCCTTAAAAATTACCTATAGCGCAGAAGTGCTATCAGCCGCACAGGCGCTAGATTTTGGTTTAGTGACCGAGAAAAGTTCACAGCCATTGCAGCGTGCTATTGAGCTTGCCGAGCAGTTTATGACCCGCTCTCCTGATGTGAATGCGGCCATTAAAATGAGCATTAATCATAGTTGGTCAGCCTCAACAAGGCGGTTATTAAGTCGTGAGTCTTTAAGCCAAGTTCGCCTGTTAGCGGGTAAAAACCGTATCATTGCCGCTAATCGTGAAATAAAGCAAACCGAGCAAGCTTATCAGTCTCGTCAGCCTTGGTGGTGATAATGAGCGAGTCAGTTGTGAGTTAATCAGCTTTTAGACTAGTGCGGCCAATACTGCATTACACAAATTTAGTGAATAGCTGAAAGGCCATTGGAGATTGATTATTATGCGATGTTATTGAAAAAATTGAAAATACGCTTTATTACTCAGTCTTAAAATAAGCAAATAGCCATTAAGGGGCAGCAATATGCTGGCCCTTTTTATCGTGCGGTAATGACTTTACTAAAGCCTGCAATATGATGCAGTACTTGCTCCCAACCACTTTGATTATCGAGATTAAGCGCTAATTGATATTGGCGGTAATACTGGCTCGATTTAGCTTTATTGAGTGCTTTTCTGCTAGCACTTTCAGTCATAGATATTTGATGAGCATCGGCTGATTGCAGATCCAGTATTGGGATATCGATTTCTCTGAGCTGTTGGGCAATGGATAAACCGCGATGTTGCGGCGCAATAATCTGCTCATATTCACGATAGGGGTTGATCACCACTAATAAGTCGGGCTTGGCTAGCTTAGCTTCAAAAAGTAAGTTAATGACCATGCCCGCACTATCATCGGTGACGATTAATAGTCTTTTTCCTGGGAACTGCGCCTCAATAGCTTGCAATTGGTCGAGACTGTCCACCATAAGTTCTTGCTGAAAGTTACGCAGTTCAAGTAGTTGGTTTGAGCTAAATTTGGGGGCTTGCTGGTGACGACTCAGGGTTAACTGCGCTTCACCGGCTTTGGGAATTTCTTCGGCGTCAGTTGCAAAATTTGGTCGGTATAAACCTTCAGTGGGTTTTATGCTCAAGCTTGCCCAGCCAAATGCGGGGATCTCATCACGTAAATAGCGAATTAGGCCACTGCCACTGGCGGGGGAATCGGTTGGACCGACGATAATAGCTGCGCCGCGCTGGTGCGGGCCTTGCCAAGGTTTGACCCAAACTGGCTGTTGTTGATCTTGGACGCTGATAAATTGTTTTCCAGCATTAGCAGTAGGCAACTCACTGGCTGCCATAGCATTGTGACAGAAAAGGCTGAGGCTAAAAAGACTGGTAACAGATAAAACAAACAGAGGCTTTAGCAGCAATGTGGCTTCCTTAACGAATCTTGCGATGTCATCACTATAGACTTGTGCGCTTATGTGTATGAGCTTATGTTTATGAGCTTATGTTTACGCTAAACACTTAAAACAATGACAAAAAATAGATACAAAAAAGCCCTGAAGTTCAGGGCTTTTTGCTTCGAGTTAGCAGTGTATTATACGTGGCTAACTAATACCATTCTAATAGCGTCAAGTTGGAATTGACTATCATCAATATAGCCATTCAATTCAGCCATTTGATTGCGAATAAAGTCCACTTCAGAATCTCGAATATTCGGATTAACGGCCTTTAGCGCTTCAAGTCGGGTCAACTCACTAGTTAGCTGGGTGGTCATTTTTTCACGGGCTTGCTCAACCAGTTTGGCTAATTCAATTTCAGCCTGTTGCTGACCTTTTGCCAGTAACGGGTGCAAAATAGGTTGTGATGCATTCACAAGCTTACTGGCAATATGACGGTTAACCGCACTTAACTGTTTATCAAAGCTCTTATAATCGACTTTGTCAGCTAAGTTTTGGCCACTTTTATCCAATAACACTCGGATAGGGGTTGGTGGCATATAGCGATAAAGCTGTGATGACTTAGGTGCCGAAACATCAGCCATGTAAATTAACTCAAGGAACAAGGTTCCAGCAGGTAAGGCTTTGTTTTTAAGCACTGCAACACTGGTGGTTCCGGTTTCTGAGTCAGTGATTAAGTCTAACGCCGTTTGCACTAATGGATGCTCTTGGGAGATAAAGGCAATATCATCACGTGATAGGGCAGTTTCACGATCAAATGTCACAGAAATACCATCTTCAGGCAGACCTGGGTACGATGGGAATAGCATGTGCTCACTTGGGCGTAATACGATTGAGTTCTCGCCGCGATCTTCTTGATCCACACCGATAATGTCCCACAAGCGGATCACCGAACCAATTAAGTGGGTATCTGAGTCTCGCTCCGCTAAGCGTTCAACTAACTTTTTAGATTGCTCGCCGCCATGGGAGTTAATCTCTAACAGCTTATCGCGGCCTTGCTCCATCGCTTGCTTAAGTGCTTGGTAACGGCTTTGGGTACCGTTAAGCAGCGCTGTCATTAGCTCTGGGTTGTCATCGTTGAGTACGTTCATTAGCTCATCAGCAAATTCATTGAACAATACATGGCCACTTGGGCAGGTAAGTTCAAATGAGTTTAAGCCTTGATGATACCAATGCATCAGTCTTTCTTGGGCGGTGTCTTCAAGGTATGGCAAATGAATTTGAATATCATTTTGCTGACCAATACGATCTAATCGACCAATACGTTGCTCAAGTAAGTCAGGGTTGAGCGGTAAATCAAATAGCACTAATTGACTCGCAAATTGGAAGTTACGCCCTTCAGAGCCAATTTCAGAACAAATTAACGCCTGAGCGCCGCCTTCTTCTTGGGCAAAGTACGCGCCGGCTTTGTCACGTTCAATAATCGACATCCCTTCATGGAAAACGGTTGCCTGAATACCTTCACGGGTGCGCAGTGCTTCTTCAAGGCTTAATGCCGTTTCTGCTTGGCTAGCAATAATCAGCACTTTTTTACTGCGATTATCTTTTAAGAATTCAATTAACCAATCGACTCGCGGATCAAACTTCCACCAACTGGCACTATCGGTTTCAAAGGCTTGATACAGTTTTTCAGGGCTTAGAGATTGCTTAGCTTGATCTTGAGCTGATTTTTTCGATCCCATCATGGCATTAACGCGCTCAGCCGTGACGTATTCTTGCGGCATAGCCAGTGGATGCGGATTAAAAATACGGGTCGGGAAGCCACTGACAGAGGCGCGGCTGTTACGGTATAAAATGCGGCCAGTACCGTGACGGTCGAGTAAATCTTGTAATAACTCAGCGCGGGCAGCTTGCTGGGCGTCAGCATCGACATCATCTGCTTGGATAAGCTTAATGCTTGCGCTGATGTCTTTCTCGCTGAGTAATTCGGTTAAGCTGACAACAGCACTGTCAGCTAACTTGTCGTTGGCAGCTAATGCTTCGGCGGCCTCGGCAACGCTTTGATAGCTTTTTTCTTCTTCAAGAAACGCGTTGTAGTCGTAGAAGCGATCTGGATCCAGTAATCGTAAACGAGCAAAGTGACTTTCATGGCCTAATTGATCTGGCGTTGCCGTGAGCAATAACACTCCAGGCACTTCTTCACTTAAGGCTTCTACGATTTGATAAGCGCGACTTGGGGCGGTTTCGCTCCACTCAAGGTGATGGGCTTCATCCACTACCATTAAGTCCCAATCGGCATCGACAGCTTGTTCTAAACGGCGCTTTTTACGTAATAGTTCTAATGAACAAATGACTAATTGTTCAGTGTAAAAAGGGTTGTCGTTATCGGCATAGGCTTCAACGCAGCGATCTTCATCGAAAATAGAAAAACGTAAGTTAAAGCGGCGCAGCATTTCAACTAACCACTGATGGCGCAAAGTGTCAGGCACAATCACTAAGATACGTTCAGCACGGCCAGTCAATAATTGTTGATGGATAATAAGGCCAGCTTCAATGGTTTTACCCAAACCTACTTCATCGGCTAAAAGTACTCTAGGGGCATAGCGACGACCGACTTCATGGGCAATCCACTGTTGATGTGGAATTAAACCAACACGTGGGCCTTGTTGCCCAAGCAAATCTGAGGTGGCAAGTTTATGGCGTAGCATTTGGCTTTGGTAACGAATACCAAAGCGCTCTAGACGATCAATTTGACCGGCAAATAATCTGTCTTGTGGTTTATTAAAACGAATGTTGTGGTTTAGTAAGGTTTCACGCAGACGTACCGTCTCGTTGGTCTCACTGTGGATACCAACATAGGTGACTAAACCATCTTTTTCTTCGACTTCACTGATGGTTAGGCTCCAGCCTTCATGGCTTTCTACGGAGTCACCGGGATTAAAAATTACACGAGTTAATGGCGCTTCACTGCGGGAGAACAAACGGTTCTCATCGGCGGCAGGAAACAATACTGTCACCATACGGCCTTCAACAGCAACCACAGTTCCTAAACCAAGTTCTGACTCGGTATCACTAATCCAGCGTTGACCTAAAGAAAACGGCATTTTTTACTCTCATTCGGGACGGATAAACACAAAGGGCGCGTATGTTATACCAAACGCTACTCAATTTAAATTCTAGCAGTGATTTAAATATTCATCTGAAGGAATTTCACTTTTACGCCAGCGAATTTTTGACATCTTAGTGTCATCTTGGTGTCATCTCAGTGCCAACTTTAACAACTTAAACTCGAACCTTTAATCAATAAAATGATATTGAGACTTGATATAATTACTGGCATAGTAAATTTAAGTTTGGTTGAAAATCAATCATGATGATTCGATTATTCCAGCTTATGAACAGGAGTTTATATTGCTTTAATCCCATAGTTACATTTTGTATTGAGCACTCTGGAGGCGCCATGGAACGAGACGACAGAAAGTTGTTTGTACTGGATACCAATGTGTTACTACATGAACCTTTAGCGATATATTCGTTTAAAGAACATGACGTAATAATTCCCATGACTGTGTTAGAAGAATTAGACAATATAAAGGATAGAAAGCACGATATTAGCCGTGATGCCCGGGTCGCGATTAGGGCATTGGAAGACATACTTGGCGGTAAGACCTCGCCGGAACAAATTCTAAACGGCGTTGCACTCCCAAGCCGCGAAGGACATTTAGACGTATCAGGTAGTTTATCTATTTTCCCCGACCATCAAATCGACTTTATCATTGGCGCTCTGCCAGGCGATAATAACGATAATCGTATTATTAACACCGCACTTCATCTACAAAATCTGCATCAGCCTCGTCAGGTCGTATTAGTCACCAAAGACATTAATATGCGCCTTAAAGCTAAAGGGGCGGGTATTGAGCGAGTTGAAGACTATCGCACCGATCAGTTAATTGATGATATTCGCTTTTTGGCGAAAGGCTTTTATCAGTTTGACGGTGATTTTTGGGACAAGGTGGATAAAGTCTCTACCGATAGAGAAGCTGGCAAAGTCGTCCATCAGGTGGATATCGATGCCGTAGGTAACGAGCCCTTCTACAGTAATCAATACCTTATCGATGAAACCTCTGATTTTTGCGGCAAGGTTGCCAGCAAAACCGCAACACATCTTAATATCATCGATTATGGCCGCGAAAGGCTTAATCATTTGCAAGCTTGGGGTGTTAAACCTAAGAATATTTATCAGGGGATGGCGTTAAATGCTTTGCTAGATCCAGATATTGACTTAGTGATCCTCACCGGCCCCGCCGGTTGTGGTAAAACCTTAATTGCCATGGCGGCTGCGCTTGAGCTGGTGGTTGAGCAAAACCAGTACGAAAAAGTCATTGTAACCCGTAACACCCCTGAAATTGCCGAGTCCATCGGTTTTTTACCAGGCACCGAAGAGGAAAAAATGGCGCCCTGGCTTGCGGCAATTACTGATACCCTTGAGGTGCTGCATAAAAATGATGTTAACCCCACCGGCAGCATGAACTACATCATGGAGAAGGCGAACGTGCAGTTTAAATCGATTAACTTTATGCGTGGCCGCTCGATTCAAAATTCAGTGGTCATTTTAGATGAATGCCAAAACCTGACCGCATCACAAATCAAAACCATGATCACCCGCATGGGCGAGGGCACCAAACTAGTGTGTTGTGGTAACTTGGCGCAAATAGACTCAACCTATTTGACGGCGGTGACATCAGGTTTAACCTATATTGTGGAGCGTTTTAAAGACTTTGACGGCAGTGCCAATATTTACCTTAATGGTGTGGTGCGATCTCGCTTAGCAGAGTTTGCTGAAGAGAACTTATAAGCACTTCTGCTTTAAAGTACCGTTTATGGCTACCTGTTAGGTGGCCATTTTTTATTTTTAAGCAATCTGTTTCAACGAGCTCTTTTAACGCGCCTTTTATGTAAGCGGCCAGTTTACGGGTTATTGCCAAGAATAATGGTCAGATTTTTGCTATGTTTTTAGTGGAATGGAGTGAAAAATAAATTAGTCATGTTTTGTGAACATTTATTCGTGTGATTGCGAATATGTTCCTGATAATATGCATAAATAGACATTGTTAGCGTACCTCCTTTTTTACCTTATTAAATATCTACGCTGCTAAGAAAAGCCAAAGGGTTTTCAATGAAATCGACCGAGCCAGAATTACAATTAAAATCGCTTATTCAAAGAAAGTATAACCGAGCCGTTTTTTATACTTATATTGGTGTAATTGTTATGGCACTTTTATCGGCATGGGTATTGTTTGAGCGTGAAAAAACCCAGCTAATTAAAGAGCGTGAAGAGCAAGTATTGCGTCATGTCTTGCAAATTGATTTACTGCTGGAGTCGAGTATCCGTGCAGTAAAAAGCTTACGTAACGTCGCCGTAGATAACTTACGTTTAGGCGAGTTAGTCCGTAAAGATCGCTTACCTCAATACGAAAAATTCAATGAAGATGGTCAATTTTTTACCTTAGAGCCAAGTTATGCCACTAGTGGTGAGCCCTTTACCAATATGGGGCGCATTACCGGTATGGGTACCCTTGATGGCCGCAGCGACAGGTTTTATCAAGAATTAGAAATGCTATTTGAGCTGTCGTTGTCTTTCCCTGTTGCGAAAGAGGCCGCCCCTAAAGCTTCTTCGATTTATTACATATCCAAACAAAGGATCATGTCGTCATTTCCGTGGACCAATGACGAGTACCGTTTTCGAGAAGAGCTGCTTAATAAAAAACAATTCCAACTTGCTACTCCTGCCATGAATCCGCAGCGCAGTGTTTTTTGGCGTGAAGCTTATGTAGATTTAGCCGATCAAGGTTTGTTAACCACCCTAGGTCTGCCAGTATATCTTGAAGATGAGTTTATTGGTTCAATCAATTTAGACATGACTTTGGCATCGTTAGCTAAGCAAATGCGGATGTATTTTAAAATGCCGGGTACAGTGATTTTGCTGGATCAATATAACAATATATTGTCCCACAGTGATTTTGAAGCCAGCGATATGAACCGGGTTTATCATATCAGTCAGCGCATTCCGTCAGAGCTGCATTCTTTGCCTGAATCAGAAATGTTCGATGCCCATGATGGCATACTGCGCAACGGCTACTATATTCACTCAGTCGCGCTGCAAAACCCGCCATGGCGCTTGCTATATCTGCAAGATGAAGACCTGTTATTCCAAGACGCTTGGGATAAGTTAAAAGTGAGTTTCTTACTGGTGGTTTTCGCCTTGTCAGTGCTGGTGACCATTGTTCACTGGCAAACTCGCCGCTCATTCGTTAACCCTGCCTCACGTTTATTGACCCATTTGGAAGAGTGTTCTCGCGAGCCTAAATCGCCACCTGAAAAAATCACTGAAGGTTGGGAGCCGTGGTTCTTGCTGGTGAGTCGTATTTTTGAAGAGAACAAACAATATACCGGTCATCTAGCCGAGCAAAATAAACGTCTGGATAACTTAGTCGCAAGGCGCACCCAACGTTTGCGCGATACTACTGAGCGCCGAGAACGTGAGTTTGCACTATTACGCTCATTGATTGACTCAATCCCAGAGGCGATTGTTTACAAAGATAAAGAAGGTAAGTATTTAGGCTGTAATAAATCGGCTGAGTACATGCTGGGCTGCAAAGAAAGTGACATGATCGGGCAATTGTCCCTTGATACCAGTTACGATCAAGGCGTGCGTAGCCGCGAAGAAGATCAAAAAGTATTAACCGAACGCTCACTGATGCGTTATCAAGAAAAAGCCGATATTGGTGGTAAAACGGTACTGCTCGATACCTTAAAACTGCCATTTTATAACCGCCGCGGCGAGTTATTAGGGCTTATTTCAGTATGGCGTGATGTCACCCGTGAATATGAATCGGCTGAGCAATTACGATTATCTGAAGAGCGTTACCATTTAGCCATGGATGCAGTAGAAGATGGCTTGTGGGATTGGTATTTAGATTCAGAGCAGCTGATTTGTAACCCCGCATTTTATTCAATGCTAGGTTATAAGCCGAACGAATTTCCAGCGCTTATTTCAGCAACGGATGCACTTATTCACCCAGACGATCGCATGCGAGTCGAAGAGTATCGAAGTGCATATGCGCTAAAGCCCAAAGGAACCTATGAGATTGAATACCGTATGCGCTCTAAATCTGGAAAGTATCATTGGGTGCTGTCTCGGGGCCGAGCAGTGGAGTTTGCTGCCGATGGTCAGTCTAAGCGAATGCTGGGTACGCATAAAGATATTACCCGCCAAAAGAGTAACGAAGTGGCCTTGCTTGAAGCTAAGCAAGATGCTGAGTTAGCCAACATGTATAAGAGTGAATTCTTGGCCAATATGAGCCATGAAATTCGTACTCCGATGAATGCCATTATCGGCATGTTGCAATTGGCGCTGCGAACTCAGTTAACCGCTCAGCAAAAAGATTATTTAAATAAAGCGGGATTCTCTGCTCAGTCATTACTGCGCATTATTAATGATATTTTGGATTTCTCTAAAATTGAAGCGGGTAAATTAGAGCTTGAAAGGGTGTCATTCCCACTGGATAAAGTGCTTGATCATGTCATTGATATGAATGCGCAAAAGGCTCAAGAAAAAGGCGTTGAGTTACTACTATATGCCCCGGTTACCGCTGGGCTAATTCTCAGTGGTGACCCTCTGCGTTTAGGGCAAATTTTAGTTAACTTATTATCTAACGCGGTTAAATTTACTCAAAATGGTGAGATTGAACTGGGCTGTGAAGATGTAGGCGAGCGAGATCACCGTATTACCCTTAAGTTTTGGGTACGCGATACCGGTATTGGTATTAGCCAAGAGCAACAAGCGAACTTGTTTGATGCCTTCTCCCAAGCTGATGGTTCTACCACTCGAAAATATGGTGGTACCGGATTAGGCCTGTCTATTAGTAAGCATTTAGTCTCGCTGATGGGCGGCACCATGGCCGTTGAATCAGAGCTCAATCAAGGGAGTACTTTCAGCTTTACCATTAGTTTTGAAATTGCTGAAGAAAATGTGGTTGAGCCATTGGTGGTGCCAAAGCAGTTAAATAACTTAACTACCTTAGTGGTGGATGATAACCCAAGTGCTTTGCAGATATATTCCACCGTGATGCGCGACTTTAGCTTTGGGGTGAAAACCGCGCAAAGTGGTGCACAGGCACTAGATGTTTTAGCCCACAGCCCAATAGATTTATTATTGCTTGATTGGATGATGCCTGAAATGGGCGGCGGCGATGTGATTAATATCATTGATGAAATGGTTGCTGATGGGCGGATTAAAAAGCGTCCGGTGATTATTTTAATGACCGCTTATAGTGCTGAGCCGTTAGAGGCCGAGTTTGATGTCAGTCGTGTGTTTGCTGTTTTGCAAAAGCCTTTTAAAGCATCAGCCTTGTTTGATGAGATTATTGGCGCCTTTGCCGCTGAGCCTCAATTGAATGTAGCGCCTGTGGTTGAAGAGGATTCCGAAGCTGCCAAACAAACCGGATTAGTCTTGCTGGTTGAAGATAACTTTATTAATCAGCAGGTAGCCACCGAGCTACTTAAAAGCGCCGGTTATGAAGTTGAAGTGGCTGATAATGGTCAAATAGCACTAGATATGATCGATACTCGTCCGTTTGATGCCGTATTGATGGATATTCAAATGCCGGTCATGGATGGCTTGACTGCTGCCAGAGAATTACGTAAGCGTTACACTACAGAGCAAATGCCGATTATTGCCATGACGGCCCACGCCATGTCTGGTGACAGAGAGAAAAGTATTCAAGCGGGCATGAATGCCCATATCACCAAGCCGATAGTATTAAATGAATTGTTTGATACCTTAGAGCATTGGATTGACTATAAAAATCAGCAGCAAAAATAACAACAATAATGGCGTCAGTTAAGTCGCCAATAATAACAATTAACCTGAGCACAACAACAAGGGAGAGTGTTGAATGGATCGTAAAAGTATGGCGCTTGCTTCAGTCATGGCATTAACGCCAGTACTCATGGCAACCCCAATTATGACTTACGCTGCGACCTCAGCGGCGCAGAAAGTGATAAAGCAAAGTGACAAAGCCCAAGGGTTTATCAACTTTTATTTCCAAAATAGCTCTGGGGAATTGTTTTTAGAAGCAAACCGACTCAATGAGCCCTTTTTACTGATCAGCAGTTTACCCCATGGCGTTGGTTCTAATGATATAGGCCTAGACCGAGGCCAACTCGGGCAAACACGCATGGTGCAATTTGAGCGCCACGGTCCTTATATTCTGCTTAAACAGTTAAATACCTTTTATCGGGCATCAAGCGATAACCCAGCGGAACAGCTAGCGGTCAAAGAGGCGTTTGCTGAATCGGTATTATGGCGCGGTAAAGTGGTCGAAGGTAAAACGCCGCTAGTTGCGGTTAATGATCTAATGATTAATGATTTACATGGGGTTTCTCAGCGTTTAGCTGACACTAAGCAAGGCAGTTATACCTTGGATAAATCCCGCTCAGTTATCTTACCCCAAGGAGTTAAGTCATTTGAGCAAAATGCCGATGTCGATGTTTTACTGACTTTCAATAGCGCTAAAGCTGGCGAATTTGTTAAGCAGGTGACTCCAGATGGCAAGTTTGTTTCAGTGCGAATGCGCTACTCTTTTGTGGCCTTGCCAGAAGCGGGTTATCAGCCCCGCGCTTATCAGCCGATGAGTGGTTATTTATCAGATGAGTATTTTGATTACTCTGCGCCTATCGACTCGCCAGTAAGCAAACAATATCTTTTACGTCATCGACTTGAAAAAGTCACCCCAGGTATTGCTCCTAGTGAAGTGGTTAAACCGATTACTTATTATCTTGATCCTGGCGTGCCAGAGCCTATTCGCTCAGCATTACTCGATGGTGGCCGCTGGTGGGAAGAAGCCTTTAATGAAGCAGGCTTTATTAATGGTTTTAAGCTGGAGATATTACCAGAAGATGCCGACCCACAAGATATTCGTTATAACATGATCCAATGGGTGCATCGTGCGACTCGCGGCTGGTCTTATGGCGCGTCAATTAAAGATCCGCGCACCGGTGAGATCATTAAAGGCCATGTCACCCTTGGGAGTTTGCGGGTTAAACAAGACCACCTTATTGCTCGCGGTTTAACCGCAGGTTGGCAAGACCGAGATGCCGCTGCTGAGGCATCAATGGCCTTAGCATTGGCGCGTATACGCCAATTGTCAGCTCACGAGATTGGCCATACCTTGGGGCTAGATCATAACTTTGCCGCCTCAACCAATGACAATGCTTCGGTGATGGATTATCCCCATCCCAACATTACCCTTAAAGGGGATCAAGTTGATATTTCAGCGCCATACGTTGAAGGCATTGGTGAGTGGGACAAGTTTACTATTGCTTACGGCTATGGCGATAAAGCTAATGCTGACGAGCTAGTGAAACAAGCCAGAACAGCAGGATTGCGTTACATTGGTGAAGCAGATTCCCGCTCAGCATCAGCAAGCCATGCCTATGCAAGTTTATGGGATAACGGTAACTCTGCAGCAGCAGAACTAACACGATTAGAGCAAGTGCGCCGCAAGGCAATTGAGCAGTTTAATGCCAATGCCTTACTGCAAGAGCAGCCACTAGGTGAACTTGCCGATGTGTTTGTGCCAATTTACTTACTGACCCGTTTTCAAGTGGATGCCGCAGCGAAGTGGATTGGTGGCAGTGATTATAGCTATCAGCAGCATGGCTCAGCTGAGCGCTGGCATTATTTATCGCCCAAGTTACAAACTGAAGCCTTAAGCTCTTTATTAGCGCTACTATCGGCTGAAAGCTTAGCAGTACCGACTGAAGTCACTGAGTTATTAGTGCCTAAAGCAGGTAATTACCGCAAAACCCGAGAAAGCTTTGATTCTGGCATTGGGGTGTTAACCGACCCCATAGGAATGGCAGAGGTGATGAGCCGCCATGTGGTAAGCCGAATATTAGTTCCAGAAAGATTAAACCGTGTCAATCAAGGCTTTATGGATGATTCAGAGCAGTTATCTGTGGTGAGTCTCATCGATAAGTTATTGGCGAAAACGCTTTTTCAAGATTTACAGCGTGGGCAGTTGTTAGCTGTGCAGATGCGTGTCAATACCGTGGTATTAGATGAGTTACTATCTAGCTACCATAACGACAACACCTCAGCTGAAGTAAAAGCGCAATTGTTAGCGCGCTTAACGTATGCCGAGAAGCAATTAAAGCGCCGTAGCAATCGCGCCAGTAATTATCAAGCTGCCCATTTTGAATGGTTATTGCAAGGTTTAGCCAAAGGGCTTGAGTCAGCGGAGTATCGCTTTATTGCCAAACGTCTAATGATGCCACCGGGTTCGCCAATTTAGTTTTTTGCTATGAACTGCTCGTTATAAGTGCGTGGCTAAAAATGCCCTGTTAAGCCGGTATGCTCGGACTAACAGGGCTTTTTATTGGCAGTAATTTAGCCGATGAGATGACATCTGCAGATAATCACTCTGCTATTTGCTTTGGATTTTTAGGGTAAAAATGATCCGCTTTATGATCAATATGGGAAAACTGACGGGTATTTTTATAAGGCAGTTTCATAAAACCTGAGACCCCATGGCCTTGAATCTTACTGGCATGAAATAAGATTCTATCCAGAGAAGCTCTAAAAGCTGCTTGTTTTCTCGGGTTTAATAAGCGCAAATAACTGTGTATTTTTAGATGGTTAGGTAAGGCTTCAAAAATAATACAGCCGGTATGATGAATTTGGTTTATCCAACCCAGTTCTGTCATGATCTCGGTGGGCAGCTCAAGGTTCTCTTCAGGATCTTTACCATCTTCAAAGTAAGAATGTAGCCGCGAACGGCCTTCTGATGCGGGCACATCACCCACTTCAAAACTTAATTGCGCATCGTTGACCATTTTATATGGCTCAGATGGATTGTTTCGCTCTAAATGTAAGGTGTCTTTAGCGTTAAAAAAGCAGGCTTTAAATACCCCGATACGTCGAATGCCGCGGGCTAAGGTCACCATATTATTGACCGCTTGGATTAACACTTCCTTAGTGTCGGGGTCATAAATAGCAAGGTTAGAGTCGATATAGACGCCGCTTTTACGCCAATGAATGGCAAGGCCTCCCACAATCGGGTATTGGGCTAATTTACCCACTGCGGCAATAAAGCCTTTTTCAGTGTCACCCATGCCCGCAAGAAAATTACGGTAATATTTTTCTAATTGAATATCATCCATCTTCGTAATGGGGTCTTGGGTGTTATGTTCCTTTAAAAATGATTTTCTGGAACTGTAACTCACGGTTTCGACCTGTTTTTGCTTTGGTAAAACCCACAGTGGTATATCTTCAATTAACGGCTGAGCCCCAAGGTGTGGCAAGTGCATACGGTGATTGTGGCGCATGCTCTTTAAAAAATAATCACCGGCTAAATTACGTCTGCTGGGGTCATCGCTAAGCATGCCATCTAAAGTGCGGGCCAGCTCAATGGGTAAACCTAAACTACTGGCGGTGATCACTTTACTGCCAAAGCGGCTAATTTGCCCTGATGCCAGTGCGTATAAGGTGGCTGCCACCCCTTGCTCATCAAATCTTGGACTGGATAACGCCCCATTAAGCTGATCTTCACCGATAAAGTACACATCGCCCATTCTGGCGTTGGTGTGTTGTTGATCGCTCGACATCAAGGACATCACATTGTCTTCAACCGAGTTATTATGCTCATCACGTTGGGCAAACACCGCCGAGCCCCAATCAATGAGTGATAAATGTTCGTTTTCAATGTCATACACTAAATTTGATGGCTTAATATCGCCATGGACTAAGCATTTACCTGTGCGCAGGTAGTACAATAAATTGGCCAATTGCCGTGCAATGCTGATGATCATGGCTATGGGTAACGTCCCCATTCGGTGACAGATTTTATCGAGATCTTCACCTTTGGCTCGCTCCATGACCATAATGCCTTGCTTGCCGACCCGCTCAAATTTGATGGCGTTAGGGACATTAGGGTGCACTAATTGACTGAGCATGAAGGCTTCTTCTTCAAGTCTATCTTGCACGCTTCGTGGCAGGGTAATGCGGGAAAACTTAAACACATGGGATTGGCTAATATCATTGATACCCGCAAACACAAAGCCATAGGCACCTTTGCCGATAAACTCGATATCATGATAACCAAGCTTGCTTAGTTGCTGTTTACATAAACGGATCCAGGCTCGATGCTTACGGGCATCTT
Organism: Shewanella sp. 10N.286.51.B2; assembly: GCF_041469265.1. Taxonomy (NCBI): domain Bacteria; kingdom Pseudomonadati; phylum Pseudomonadota; class Gammaproteobacteria; order Alteromonadales; family Shewanellaceae; genus Shewanella; species Shewanella sp. 10N.286.51.B2. The sequence goes on along the minus strand of NZ_JBFRKH010000054.1, from coordinate 78,603 downwards.
CAGCCTTGAGCAGGTAAACTGATTGCTCTTCATTGATATAAAAATGCTGTAACTGCGGTGTTTGCAAAATTAACTTCCTATGTACCAAGGTGCCTGTTGAGTGTATTGGTATTGGCTTATCTCATAAACTCATATTTACACATTGCTGGCAAGCTATTGGATTGATTGAGCCGATTTTTTTTCTGTTTTAGCCTTTATAAAGCAAATTAACCTCACCTAGATCTCAAACCGACCTATCGTAAAAATTAGCTGTTGTAAACTTTGACGTGAGTCAAATTGTTTTGTGCGTTAGGTAGGTAGTATTTAAGTAAGTAAAAATATTCGGTTTAATCAAGGAGTGCTTATGCCTACCATTAACAAAGCGGATTTAATTTCACTATTTCCTTTTCCACGGCAACGTATTTTACAGTCGATGGAAGTTACTCACTGTCCACATGCGGTGTTTTATAATGCCAGTGATGAGCAATGTACTACTTGTCATCAGGGCGAAGAGTGCATTTGGATGAATCATAATGATGAACTGGTGGCCCTTGAGAAAAAATCAGTGGAAGATCTGAAACAACAGTTGTTGATTGCGGTGGACTTTATTGACTCGAATTTGAGCCCACATCATTTATCACGTCGTAATTGTCAATGTGATAACTGCAAGTGGCTTAAAAAAGTTCAGCATGTGCTTCAAGGTAAAGCTGAACAAGAGTAGCAGACATTGCCATTACTGTTGCTTTATAGCTTAGGTTTAGTCAATCAAAGTTGTCGTTTGTCGGGTTCAAACTGTGGTTTACGGGTTTAAGCTTTTTAGTGTTGCATCTCACTTTTAGAGTGATTAGAGTTAGACGCATTATTTACTGACTTGAGTTTATCTACATGGAAGCGAGTTTTTGGCATGAGAAGTGGCAGTTACAACAAATCGGTTTTCATCAGCCGCAAGTGAATCCATTTTTAGTAAAGTATTGGTCTACACTTGCCGTCGATAACAGCGCAGAGGTGTTTGTACCTTTATGTGGCAAGTCATTAGACATGTGTTACCTTGCAGAGCAAGGCCATGATGTTGTTGGCTGTGAGCTAAGCCAAACCGCTGTTGAGGACTTTTTTAGCGACAATAATTTGCCTGTGAGCATGACTTCGCAAGCTGAGCATCAATTTTTTTGTGCTGATCAAGTAACCCTTATTCAAGGTGATATTTTTACCCTACCATTAACGGCGACAAAGTCGATTCAGGCTTTTTACGATCGCGCAGCCTTAATTGCTTGGCCAGAGCAAATGCGCCAGCAATATGCACAACAGCTTGCCAAGTTAATTCCGGCTAAAGTTAAAGGGTTATTGATTACCTTAGATTACCCACAAGCCGAGCTTAATGGCCCGCCATTTGCGGTGAGCCCGCAGTGGATTGAACAATACCTGGCGCCATATTTCGAGATTGAATTACTCGAGTGCGCTGATGTACTAGCGGATAACCCTCGATTTTTAAATAAGAATGTCTCTTGGCTAAATGAAGCGGCTTATTTGTTAACCCGCAAATCATCATAAACTTTTCTCTATTGTTTTAGTGAGCTGCAGACAATAAAAAAGCGACCATCAGGTCGCTTTTCAGTTGTAGACTAACTCGTTGTTAGAAGTCGTAACGCATACCTACACTGAAGACATTATCGTCTTCAAGATCTGTCTTAGCATTAGCCATGGTGTAATCACCTTCATACATAGCGTAATGGGCAAACACTAAGGTTGATTTAGCAACGCGATAATCAGCACCCACTGTGATATTTTGCACATTGACATCATCTGCGCCTGCTTCACCTAGATTTTTGTAGTAGTTACCAAAACCTGCTTCATCAGCACCGTACTCTACTTTCAAGTTTACGCCATTTAAGTTGTAAGCTAGGTTAATAAAGTAAGTATTGCCGTCTTGATCTGAATTAGTCACACTTTCTGAGTTTTGGAATAAACCACCAATTTTAAAATCGCCGGCTTTAAATTGTGCTACTGCGCGGTATGCATCAATACCACCAATGGCTTTGTTATAAGCACCAGCAACATAGTAATTGTGTTTTTTAAGGCCTTTGTCACCAAAGGTCACGCTTAAGGCATATTGAGAGTCATCAGAGGCTTGATTATCTTCCATTAAATAAGTGGCATTAATGGTAAACATGTCAGCAATCAGCGGAGAATAGTACCAAAAACCATCGGCACTACGGGTTTGGCCGCCAACTAAACGATCCATATCGGCATTGGTGTTACCAAAAATATCCACACCACCTTCAGCAGCTTTAAATACGGTATCGTTACGGCCGACTAGCACTGAGCCGCCTTCAGTTTTAATTCCTAAGTAGGTGTTACGCGCTTTGAAAACATCACCTTTGCCAGACGTGTTCTCTACCTGAAATTCCATTTGGTATAGCACTTCAACGCCATCAGTAATTTTTTCACTGCCTTTAACGCCTAAGTTTGAGAAGTTATTTTCAATGTAAGTACCACTTTCACCTAGGGTTACACCGTTAGTGCCGCCTTGCAGGGTTGCACCGGTTTCGGAGTTGGTGATAGATAAATCTAAGCGACCGTAAAAATCAGGACCGTCGGCTAACGCAGCGAACGAAGTGAGGGTTAAAACCGATACAACTGATGCAGATAATAATGTCTTTTTCATCTTTCATACTCCCTTTAGAACATGATGTTCTATCCCCATTTATATGGGATTGTTTTAGTGGTATTTTTCGCAGAACACTCTGCGTAACAAACTTGTTGCAATATTTACAGGTTTATCGTTAAAAAGTTGTGGCCTAGATCAAGTTTTTTGTTTTGAGGTAAAATTGGCGTGTAAAAGATGTGATAAATGCTGTGTATTTGGGTTTTGGTTAACACTTTTATAGCGTTATACCTATTTAGAGAGGTTCACATCTAATTAAAAATGCGCTAGCCCAGTAATTTATGAGATCTACATCAGGTTTAGGGATTGCTTAAGTGGGAGCTTTGAAGTGTTGTTATTGCAGTTTTTTTAGCTATTAGGTCATTAAAATCAACCTCTAATGACTAAAACAAAAAAAACGGCCTAAATAGACCGTTTTTAATCATCATATCGGTAGATAAATTAACGCTTAAAAACGATGATTAAGCCGTTAATAAGTCGCTGTGATGAGTTAGAAATCGTAGCGTAAACCCACAGTCACGATATCGTCATTTAAGCTTTGGCTAGTTTGGTTTAGTACCATGTCGCCATCATACTTAGTGTAGTGACCATATACTAAGGTACTTGGGCTAACGCGGTAATCTGCACCAACACTGAACTGGTTGATTTCGAAATCGCTCATGTTTTCTAAGCTAGAAGTATCATTAGCAAAACGGCTAGCGTACTTACCAAGACCTGAATCATCATAACCGTAAGCGGCTTTAAGCTTTAGGTTACCCATTAGGTAAGCTAGGTTTACGTAGTAGCTATCACCTTCAAGATGAGCTAGTTCAGCTTTTTGGCTTTTACTGTTTTGGTATAAACCGCCAACAATAAAGTCACCAAATTTAGCTTGTACTACACCACGGTATGCTTCTACATCGCTGATACCATCTTGGTATGCTGCAGCTGCATAAAAGTTATGTGTTTTAAATGCTTTATCACCAACAGTTGCGCTTAATGCATACATAGAACTGCTAGTTGATTCGTGATTATCATCCATTAAATAAGTCGCATTTAATGTCACTAAATCTGCAATTTTTGGTGAGTAATAGCTAATGCCATCAGCTTCACGGTTTTGACCAACAACTAATAAATCGATATCAGAGTTACTGTTACCAAATAAATCAAATCCACCTTCTGCTGCTTTGAACACAGTGTCGTTACGACCCACTAATGCAGTACCTGCAACTGTTTTAATACCTAAAAAGCTGTTACGAGCAGCAAAAGTATTACCAGAGTTATCAAAGTTAGAAACGCCGAACTCCATTTGATATAAGATTTCTACGTCATCACTGATTTTTTCAGAACCTTTAACACCTAACCATGAAAAGTTATTTTCAAGGACAGTGCCATCTTTTTGGTTTTGAGTTGCAATACCTTCACTAGAGTTAGTGATTGCAAGATCGGCGCGGCCATAAAAATTTGGGCCATCAGCTAGAGCAGTAAAAGAGGTCATTGCAGTGCAAGATAAAATAGCTGCAGTGATCAGTTTTTTTTTCATCATCTTAATCTTCCTTTGGTAAGGGCTTGATTTTTATCAGCTATGCTTGCTGATATTGATAGAAAATAACGACTGGGTTATCAACCTTATCGTTATTCATAGTAATTCCTGTTCTGTGGAGGATATTGCCACAAAAAGCTCATACCAAAGTGTGATCTATGTCACTTTAGGTTGGATTTAATTTATATGTATCATTATGATTTACAATGACTTAAATCGTAGTTAACAGTTTTATTGGTGCGGTTAACTGGCTTTCTTTGTTTTTGCTGCATGTTGCGGGTTTAGGTAATAGGTGTTTCAGCGTGTAACTAGGGTTTAACTAAGGTTTAATTGAGGAATACATTCAGATCTGCGTTGATTTCGTATAAAATACCGCCCCCACATTGAGAGTTTAAAGAGCAATACATGTTGTCTGAATCATACTTAAATCGTTTTGGTGGTATAGGTCGACTATACGGTCAAGCGGCATTGGAAAACTTTGCTAATGCACATGTCGTGATCATCGGTATTGGTGGGGTAGGGACTTGGGTCGCTGAATCGCTGGCTCGAAGTGGTATAGGGCAAATAACACTGATTGATTTAGATGACATATGTGTCACTAATACCAATCGTCAATCTCACGCAATTGCATCCACCATCGGCCAGTCCAAAGTTGAAGTAATGGCGCAGCGAATTATTGAAATTAATCCTGAGTGCGTGGTGAATGAAGTCGAAGACTTTATCACTGTCGATAATTTGGCGGAGCATCTGGGTAGTAAAGCCAGTCCGTTAGCGATTGATTATGTGGTTGACTGTATTGATGCCGTCAAACAAAAAGCGGCGTTAATTGCATGGTGTAAAAGAAATAAGCTGAAAATTGTCACCGTAGGTGGCGCGGGAGGTCAAACCGATCCCACTCAAATTCAGTTAACCGATTTAGCTAAAACTTATCAAGACCCATTATTAGCGAAAGTCAGAAACATTTTGCGTAGAGAATATAACTTTTCAAAAAATGTTGCCCGCAGGTTTGCCGTTGACGCAGTGTTTTCAACGCAACAACTGGTATATCCTCAAAATGATGGTAGCGTCTGCAGTACTAAAAATAGCGCCGATGGCAGTATGAGAATGGATTGTGCGTCAGGCTTTGGCGCAGTGACTATGGTTACTGGCACTTTTGGTTTTATTGCTGCAAGTCGAGTATTAGCCAAATTGGCAGCCAAATAATGTATACAGAATGCCAATATTTTTAAGCTTAACGTTTAGCTTATCAATCTCATTTAACCTATAGCTTAGTTTCGATCTTCATGGCGCATTAAACAGCTTATTTGATGCGCCTAACTGCCGTTGTTTGCTCTTCCCTCTAAATAAGTCATTGCGTTAACTGCTTTTATTCATTTCTCATTTTATTGGCATTGAAATTGCTTTACTAAGTCTAGATTCAAAAATCTGACACTGTGGATAGCATGATGATGAAAATGAAATTAAAGGCTGTAAATTTAGTGAATATCAAACGCGTTTTAGTCAGCACTATGCTGTGGTTAGTGATCGCTTGTGCGGTATTATTAGTTGCACCTCAGCACGTGCTTGAGACGCTTTCTTTGTCGGCTCTGGTGTCAGATTATGGCCATTTTATTGGCTTAGGGCTCATTGTTGGTGCCGCTTTTTTCTTAAGCCAATTATTCACCTTTGTGGTTGACGAGTCGATTGGGATTTTAAAAGAAAAACGCGCTGTTGAAACCATAGAAGCCAAAGTTAAGTTACTCGATCCCGCTGAGCGAGCGTTACTGCGAGAGTTCTTTTTACAGGGAGCGACAATTTTGGCGCTACCGCAAAACGAATTGGCAGTTAAAGGTCTAGTGGACAGTAATATTTTAGAGTTAGTGGGTAATGAGCGTCACTATGCGATTCAAGGACCGACTGCTGAGTATAAAATTTCAATGAAAGCGCGTTTGTATTTAAATCGTGAAGTATTGAGATTACCCGCAGGCGAGCCAAGTAAGGAAGAGCTTAATCACCTTATTAAAGCGCGACCACAGTTTGTAAATGGTCTAGTGCAATCTAGAAAGCATGCCGCGTAATCTAAAAATTAGGTTTAATAAACATAAAAATGGGGGCGAAAGCCCCCTAAAGAAACAAATAACAAATAACAAAAATTATAGAAGGAGGGTAGTAACTATTCCTTAGGAGCAGATTTCACAATAAACATCCACATCATGTAAGACATGATCCCCATGGTGCAGAAGATAACAATCATTGACAGCAATCCGATTGCGTTACCAAACATTAAATCTAACCAAAAAGCCATAATCATTATCCTTTCATTGTAAAACTAGCTTTAACATACTATTTTCATTTCTTAACATTTATGATCTTGATCAATAAAGTCAGTGCTTTTTAATGGGGAAGATTTATTAATGTCGATTAGCGCAAATTTACTCTACTTGAATGAGATTTAAGCTATTGAGATTGATTTGATCATTTTGCTTATGAAAGGGCTTGCCATTGTCATTGGCCTAGGTATAATTCCGTCACTCAATTGAGCCAAGCTTGATTGACTACAATATGATGCCAGCGTGATGAAATTGGTATACATGGGGGATTCAAAATCCCCTGTCGAAAGACGTGTCGGTTCGAGTCCGACCGCTGGTACCATCTCCTCTTTGAGGATAAAACCGACGTAAGTCGGTTTTTTTGTGCTTGAAATTTACCAAGCCAGGTTTAATTTCCTAATAGTAATTGTGTTGATTTCGTTCATTTCGTTCATTGCGTTCATTGCTTTGTTGTATGAGACACAATTACCCGCTAAAGCGCTAGCTTCGAAAGCTAAATATCATAGTGTTGTAGCCTATAGCTCCATTTTTTTAACGCGGCCTCCAACTCTTTAAGTTTATAAGGTTTGTGTAAAATGTCATTCATGCCTGATTCAACGCACTCAGCGACTTCAGTGGATGTTGTGCCAGCCGTTAGTGCAATTATCGGTTTAGTATAACCCTGTTTACGTAAGTACTTTGTTGTTTGAAATCCATCTAAAATGGGCATACGGCAATCCATTAAAATGATATCAAATTCATTATTTTTTAAGACTTCAAGGGCTAGTTCTCCATTATCAGCGAACTGATAGTTAATGCTAAATTTATCTAGCATCATCCCTAAAATAACTTGATTGGTCTTGATGTCTTCTACGGCTAAAATGCGTAGATGATTGATACTGTGAGTATTCCTGTTTACCTCAATAACACTTTGGTTATTTTCTACGGCAAGTTCAAGGGGAAGCTTAACGGTAAACTCTGTCCCTTTATCAAGGGTACTGACGAAGCTGACCTCACCATTCATCAATTCAATCAACTGCTTACAAATGGATAGCCCTAAACCTGTTCCTTCAAACTTTCTTTGGCTAGAGTTATCGACTTGGGTGAAGGGCTCAAATAAGCTTGCTTGCTTATTTTGGGGGATGCCGCAGCCAGTGTCAGAGATAATAAAAATCAATGACGTGTCTTGCCATGATGTGTGTAGATGAATCGATCCTTGATTGGTAAATTTAACTGAATTGCCGATTAGGTTAATTAGGATTTGTTTAATCCTGTCTGCATCCCCAAGCAGGGTGGTAGGTATTGATTGGTCATTTTCGCAACTGAATGTCAGTCCCTTGGCTTTGATTTTCTCAGTAAAAATTTGTTCTATGGTATCAATTAGGGTTTGCGGGCTGAAAGTGGCTAATTTCAACTCAAGCATACCAGCGTTCATTTTGCTGATATCAAGTAAGTCATTAATAATAACTCGAAGCATTTCTCCCGCTTGATGTACGCTCATGAGTAATTTTTTTTGGTAGCTGGTAATGGAGGTGTCCTCCATGAGCTCCGCTGCCCCAAGTAAGCCATTTAAGGGGGTTCTTAATTCATGGTTAATCATTGCCACAAAGTCACGGGTCGACTTTTCAGAGTGTTCCGCTCTTATTTTTTCCTTAATGGTTTTGTTAAGTAATAATTGGCGCTGAAAAGAGGCACTTATCATATCGGCAATTAAACAGTACTGTTTTTCAATCACGCGATGCCAGCTTTCTTGAGGGCTGGTACGGAAAATAAAATGTAATCGGCCCACTTTTTTAGGTCCAAATTGCAGATATACTACTAGCTCGGTTTTATCTTGATTCCATTGGAAGTTATTTTTCGGGGTTGGAAACTCATCAAAGGTGGTTGCTTCACCGGATTGTAAGTGTTCATTTTCTAATATATCCAAGCTGGAAGACAGCCGGATTGCTTTAATACTGGCAGTATCCATCAGATCTTCAAGTAATTGTTGGATCACCTGCTCACTGGGAGGGACTTGTAATAACTGCGAGTTATAATGTGACAGGGTGGATTCTAATTTATTGATGAAGATCAGCAGTTGTTCATCTTGTTCAGCTTGTTTTTTTGCAACAACTAAAGAGTCTTCCACAAGTAATTTTGCGAAATACAGTTCGGTACTTTTTTCTTCCAATAGCGATTCAGCTGCTTTGCGAATTTTAGTTTCTCGTTGAATCTTTTTCTTAAGCAGTTCTATTGTTTTTTCACTATCCATTTATAAAGCCTAAACTTTGGTCAATGTAAAGCGAACCTGAGAACCGTCCGCTTGAATCGGTTTCATTTGGATATCAATTTTTTCATTATAATATTCAGCGCAGCCTTCAATGAGGCCAAAACAAACATGAGAAAAACAACGGGCAGAAATATAATCTAACACCATGTCATATTCACTGCTTGAAATAAGGTCAAACTTGGGTGGCTTTGCATCGCCGTAAAGCTTTTTAACTTCAAGATGAATATATTCTTCGACTTGGGTAATAAATTGAAAAGTCGAGCTCGAGTTAATTTTAAGCTCTGGCATACTGTCTAGTAAATTAGTGAATACTGATTTACCATATACAGCCTGTAATTCTTCAATACTGATACCTGTTATTTTACTCAAAGAGATAATCAGTTTTACTAAATCCTTATGATCGTAGGTGCCAGCGGAGGTATACACTCCTTCATCTGCATTTTCATCAAGTATTTCTTGGCATACTTCTAAACCAAATGTGCTTTCAACAAGTTCTAAAAACTCAGAAAAAATAATACCCTTCATAATCATCCTTAATTAATGTCTTTGTATTGAGTATAGGCATAAAATGACATTACTCTGCAGTTAATCGCAGTTTTTTAGATAAACAGGAATGTTGTAAAACTATTCTGATACTCGGGCGAACTGATTTCGTCAGCGATGAAACTTAGCAAGGTTAGTTATTATTGGGGTGATTGCTCAGACAAGCTCTGAGTCTTTAATCCTTTCAATCGTGACCTATGTGGAATGGATGCGATCGCGTAAATAAAGTTGAATAATAGTGTTCTTATTTTCAGCTAATGAAAAAGGATGCCAAGGCATCCTTATTTGTTTCATCGGCTATAGAGACTTTAAATTGGCGTTAAGCTTAGAACTTATAATCAATAGCCAAATACACTTGCTGTGTATCATTTAATGAGTAGCTGGCACTATTCGCCCCGTTAGATGCGTTTACATCATAATCTTGTTTTAAATAGCGGTAACCCACTTCAGTAGACCAGCTGTTATTAATGTTATACATCAAACCTGCTTGACCGCCCCATACAAAGGTATTTTTAGAGTCAAAGCCACTGTCTTTAATCCCGTTATGCGTCATACCTGCAGTTGCACCAACAAACCAGTTCATTTTATTACTGTCACCTAAGCTAACAAGGTAATCATATGATAATAAAAAGGTTTGTTGTCTTGCTATATCATCAGAGTTATAGCCGTAGGTGGCGTATATACGGTTGTTATCATTGAGGTAGTTACCCACTCTAAATTGGTAGCTTATATCTTCTTCTATATTTCTCTGATTACTTTCTGCACTAGATTTCATTTTATAGGTATCTTGCTGATAACCTGTTGCGCCACCCACAAACCAATCTGATGCCATAGCAGGAACTGACATTACCGATGAGATTAAACCCGCGAGAACAAGATGCTTCGTTTTCATTTTTTACTCCAAGTGTAAATAATCACTATTAATAATTTCTCACAGTGTTTTTTTGCTGTTGAGGTCACCATAGTGCGAGCTAGCTGAATCGTTACTGAATAAAATCGTTGCTATTTTCATATCGCTTAGAAGAGTTATGTATTTTTTACCAGGGTAGAACTGGTTTTATCACTGGTTTTTTGCTGGCAATGTTTTGGCTTAAATAGGCTCTGGGAAACTGCAATCGAATTAATTTTTGAATCGAGGTGCCATATCACATATGACTTAATTATTGGTAGATCACAAATATGAAAGATAGTTATGGGATTGTATGCGCTTTGTCACTTTATTGTTTTTTAGCCCACTTTTGAGGATGATTTTTCATGTATAACCTTGTATGTGGCTAAGTAAGAAAGATAACTAAAATTTAAGCCATAAATTCAGATAATTGAAACATATTTTGAAATTGTATCGATATGATTTTGTCGATAATTAACGCTGTTGTTGAGTTAGCTAATGGCTTAGTTGTCCCAAGTCAGGTTCGAAAACGATAGGGTTTTGCTAAGGAGATTGGCTAATGTTTTATGTTCACATGTTGTTATTGCTTGCAGTGATCTTTGTGGGGATCCGTCATGGCGGGGTCGCATTTGGGTTATTAGGAGGCTTAGGGGTTTCCGTATTAGCGTTTGCTTTCGGAGTCGCCCCCGGTTCACCGCCTGTCAGTGTGATGTTAATTATTTTAGCGGTTGTCGCGGCATCAGCGACGTTAGAAGCAACTGGTGGCCTGAAATTATTGGTTAAGTATGCTGAAAAACTATTAAGAAAACACCCCAATCAAATTACCTTTTTAGGGCCATTATGTACTTATTCATTAACTGTGTTAGTGGGTACGGGTCATTCGGTTTATCCATTATTACCGGTTATTTATGACGTGGCCTATAAAAAAGGTATCCGCCCTGAGCGTCCTTTAGCAATGGCTACCGTGGCATCACAAATGGGCATTACAGCCAGCCCAATTGCCGCAGCCGCCGCAGTGGTTATGGCAACGGCAATGGATAATCATCTTGATATTAGCTTAATCAATGTTTTATCTGTCACTATCCCGGCGACTTTAGTGGGCGTATTAGCAGGTTGTGCTTGGAGCTTAAATCGCGGTAAAGATCTTGATAAAGATGAAGACTTTCAAGCGCGTTTAAAAGATGACGAGTTTAAAAACAACTTAATTGACCCAGAAATTGAAACGGATGACCAAGCCCATACTGATACCATAGCTAAAAGAGGTCTAATGCTGTTTTTAGGCGGTATTTTATCTGTGATCATGTTGGCAATGTTCAGCAAAGAATTACTGCCTGAAGGCGTAAAAATGTCGGTAGCCATTCAGTTTATGATGCTATCCGTTGGCGCCATTATTTTACTGGCAACAAAAGTCTCGCCGCAAAAAATCGTTAGCAGCAATGTGTTTACAGCCGGTATGACGGCGGTGGTGATTATCTTTGGTATCGCATGGTTAAGTGACACCATTATTGGCCACCATAAGAGTTACTTAGTGAGCTCATTGAGTGATTTAGTTAGTGCTTACCCTTGGTCGTTTGCCATTGCGATGTTTATGGCATCAATATTCTTAAAAAGTCAGGCAGCCGTGCTAACCATTATGTTTCCGCTGGGCTTTGCATTAGGCATTCCTGCCCCTGTGCTGATTGGGGTTATTCCAGCCTGTTATGCTTATTTCTTTTTCCCGTTTTATCCAAGTGATTTAGCGGCAATCAGTTTTGACCGCTCTGGTACCACTAATATTGGTAAGTACGTCCTAAATCACAGCTTTATTGTGCCTGGATTTATTGGGGTGAGTACCGCAACAGTATTAGGCTACTTCCTATCAACAGTGGTGATAAACCATTAGTCTATCGCCAGATTAACTGACAAAAATGCCCAGCAATTGCTGGGCATTTTTGTATCGACAATTCAGTGCTTAAGGCTTAACACCGCGAACGATAGGATTTTGCAGGCTTATCAAGGTTTCTGTCGATTGAATTTCATCGATTGATTGAATGCGGTTAATTAACACGTGCTGTAAGCCATCGATTGATTGGCACATCACTTTGACAAAAACACTGTAATTACCCGTGGTGTAATAGGCTTCTACCACTTCTTCAAGGGCATTGAGTTTGGAGATCGCGGCAGGGTAATCGCCGGCACTTTTTAAGTTAATCCCAATAAAACAGCAAACGTCATAACCTAGAGCTTTGGGGTCTACTGTAATGCGCGCGCCAGTGATAATGCCGGCTTGCTTCATTTTTTCCACTCGTACATGAATGGTGCCGGCACTTACTGCAAAACGCTTTGCCAGCTCTGCAAATGGGGTTCTGGCCTCTTGCATTAATGCTTCTAGGATTTGGTTATCTAGCTGGTCACGCTGAAATGGAGTTTCCATAGTAAAATGCCTAATTAAATTATAATTAGACATTAATTTACGGATAAATGTGATAATTGGCTATCAAAAAGTTCTCATGATTAGTTTTTTACTAAGCACTTATCGTCAATTGTGACTGATATTATTGTGTATCTAAGGGCGTTATAAACGGCACTTCAGCATTAAAGGTTAATGGCGTTTGATGGTAAGGATGCTTTATGGTTAATTCAGCTGCGTGCAATAACAGCCTGTTTGATAGACTTTTGGCCCAAGGATCAGCATAAAAGCCATCACCTAAAATTGGGTGGCCAATTGCCATCATATGTACTCTAAGTTGATGGGACCGCCCTGTAATAGGCGTTAGCTTAACCAGTGTTGATTTTTTCCCATAGCTTACCACTTCAACATGGGTTAAAGACGGTTTCCCCACAAGGTGATCGACTTTCTGTTTTGGTCTATTAGGCCAGTCACAAATTAAGGGATAATCAACTTGCTTAACGGCCGGACTGACATGGCCTGCGACTCTGGCATAGTATGTTTTGGCGGTTTCACGATCGCGAAATTGCCGTTTCAGTTCACGCTCAGCGTTACGCCTTAACGCCACTACAATGACCCCTGAGGTAGCCATATCAAGTCGATGGACAATGTGTGAATTAGGAAAGCGTTCAAGCACTCGGCTATAGATGCTGTCATGATATTGGGCTTGGCGGCCAGGAATAGACAGCAATCCAGATGGCTTATTCAAAACGATAATATCTTTATCTTCATGAATAATATCTAACCAAGGATCGGTTGGGGGAGTATAGATAAAGTCTGCCATGTGTTGCGCCTAGCCTTAATAGAGAATGCGCGGCAAAGATACCTATCCCTTGGCGTGAGTGCAAGTCATCTGAGCCTATTTAAGAGGGTTATAGCTTTTATACAAAACTTGAACTAATGGTTTATTAAAAAGCTTTTATGAAAATGCATTGCCGTTAACGTGCATGATGGTGAATGTCCACACCACAAAGGCTAGCGGAATATGGACTAAGGCATAAAAACCTTGATCTAAGCGCGATAACCCTTGGGCGTTCCAAATTAAAAACACATGACTGAACACCACTAGCGGAAATAACGCCATTAAAGGGTAGAGTGCAAATGGGCTCGCATCAGCAAAAATACTGTGGCTGAGTAAAGCCCAAAAAACCATAAAACTTGTGGTTAAAGGCGGTGTTGCTAATCGATATTGTTCTGGGTAAGGGAACATTTGTTAACCTTAAGTTTGATGTGTTGTAACCCTAGGTTAACCTTTTATTTCCTTTTTGCCATGTATTACTTTTCTATGAACCACTGAATAATGTCTTAAACCCGCAGGGCCATGGGATACGATGACAGATAATAGGATGATAAAAATAGTAATTTCAGGTTTCCAGTTGGCCATAGGGATAAACAGCAGTAATAGCAGTACTTTAAAAATAGTCAGTACTCCTTTTAGCTGGATAAGCCAGCGCCAATCTCTGATGACTTCCCATGACAATAATGCAAGTCCACTGACCATGGCTAAGATCCAGTAATTGAGCCAAAGTGGTTGCTCTAAGCCAAGAAGAATGCCACCGCCAGCGCCGACTACACCAACAATATGTAATGCTCTCAGGCTGGTTTTTCCTAGACGTTGAATCCAAAACTGAACTTCTGAAACTGCTTGCTGCTGCTTTTTTGACATGTCTATACACATATTCCTGTGAGTAATGTCTCAGCTTAACAAGAAGATCTAAAATGTTCAGCGATCTGTAGCAAAAACTCAATTATTGTTATGCTTTAACCAAACGCTCAATTGCACTGACATAGGTAAAGTCGGGCAATCCATTTTTAATGAGCCAAATAAACAACACAGGAGTTAAGGATGAAAATCGGGTTCTTTAGTGCTAAGCACTACGATATTCAGCATTTTGATGCCATGAATACAGGCTTTAACGCAGAGATTGAATATTTCGATTATCGACTTTGTATGCAAACAGTAAAACTGGCTGATGGTTTTGAAGTGGTTTGTGCTTTTGTCAATGACTCCCTATGTGAAGAGGTATTGGTTGAGCTTGCCAATGGCGGTACTAAGATTATCGCCATGCGCTGTGCAGGCTTTAATAATGTTGATTTAGATGCCGCTAAGCGCTTAGGTATCACAGTGGTTAATGTGCCTGCCTATTCGCCAGAGTCTGTGGCTGAACATACCATTGCCTTAATGTTAACCCTAAACCGTAAAATTCATAAAGCTTACCAACGTACTAGAGACGCGAATTTTGCCTTAACTGGCCTGGTGGGCTTTAATATGCAAGGTAAGACCGTTGGAGTGATTGGCACCGGTAAAATTGGTCTTGCTACCATCAAAATATTGCAAGGCTTTGGCTGTAAAGTGGTGGCTTACGATCCGTACCCTAATCCTGCAGTTGAGGCATTAGGCGTTGAGTATATTGACTTAGAAGCACTCTATCCTCAATGTGATGTAATTAGTTTACATTGTCCATTAACACCTGAAAATCATCACCTGTTATCTGCTAAGACATTTGAAAAAATGAAGCCTGGGGTGATGGTGGTTAATACCAGTCGTGGTGGCTTGCTCAATGCCATTGATGCCATGGAAGCGTTAAAAACCGGTAAAATTGGTTCATTGGCGTTAGATGTTTATGAAAATGAAAAAGAGCTGTTTTTCCAAGATAACTCTAATGAAATTATTCAAGATGATGTCTTTAGAAGGCTTTCTGCTTGCCATAATGTTATTTTTACCGGACATCAGGCGTTCTTAACCGTTGAAGCGCTTAATGCGATTGCCCAAACGACCTTGCAAAATGTCACCGACTTGCTTGATGGTCAGCGCTGCGTAAATGAACTCACCAACTAGTGCCGTTGTCGCTCGAGTTTGTAAAGGATTGAGAAAAATCGACTTAACCCAAGCTTAGGTTACTTAACAAGGAATCAGCAATATGATCATTACCAAAGAAGTCCACGATATTGAAACCCCAACAGGTGATATGCGGACTTATGTATATCGCCCAGATGCCCCTGGGCAATTTGCCAGTATCATATTCTACTCTGAGATTTTTCAACAAACTGCGCCTATTGCCAGAAGTGCAGCCATCTTAGCCGGACATGGTTTTGTGGTGTTAGTGCCAGAAGTTTTTCATGAACTGAATCCGCTAGGCACTGTGCTTGAGTATGACGATGTGGGTAAAGATAAGGGCAATGCTGATAAATTTGCTAAGCCCTTAGAGCAACATGATAGCGATACTCAGGCGATTATCGACTTTGCCCGTAGCCAAGCATATTGCAGCTGTAAAGTGGGCGCGATGGGCGTGTGCATAGGTGGCCATTTGGCTTTTCGTGCAGCGTTAAACCCCGATATCAGCGGTGCTTTTTGCTTATATCCCACAGATATCCATTCAAATACCTTGCCCTGTGAGCCAGAGAACGATTCATTAACTCGCTGTGGTGATATTAATGGTGAGCTGGTATTAGTCTTTGGCAAGCAAGATCCTCATGTATCTAAAGCAGGCCGAAAAGCCATTTATCAAAAGTTAGAGCAGCTTGATACCAACTTTAGCTGGTTAGAGGTGAATGCTCAGCATGCCTTTATGCGTGATGAAGGCGAGCGTTATGATGCGGCATTAGCACTGCAAATGTATTTGCAAGCGGTGAGCTTTTTTCAGCGCACCTTAAAGTAAAACCTTGTTAGGATCAGTAAAAAAATAAGCCCTGAGTGATACTCAGGGCTTATTAATTCACGACATAATCGCAAATGAATTATGGCTTAAGCCGCTTGTTGATATTGCGCTAATTCAGCAAGGCTTACTTGAGCCACTAGCATGTCATCAAGATAAAAATCGATATGCTCTTCGCCTTTACTGCCAATCAACTCTTGCTTAGAGCCATCTTCATAAGCCAAGGTCATCACCAGAGTGCGCTCATCCTGTTGACTAATTTGTGCACTTGATAGTTTAACTGGCGCCGTTTTAAAGTCGTCGCTAACGTGCTTATTCATTTTAAAAATAGCATCAGTTGGTAAATCAACTACCGCTTCTTTATCTGTTAATGGGTTAGTCCCGGTCCAGAACTCAATGCTGTTAAATACAAAAAGATCAGCTGTAGCTGCTAAACCATAAACTGGCGACAATAATGCGAATAAACCCGCACGACCATAACGGTTGTCGACAGTATCTAAATTTAACTTAGTGACCATTTGGCTTGTGGCCATTTGTCCCATACAGCCAGATAGTTGGCTACAAGTTACGATCATTGCAGCAGTTGCTAAAAACTTCTTTTTCATTTCATCAATCTCTTATTTTTTTATCAGCTGCGGATTATAGGCATTTCTCCCTTGGAGTATGTGATGGCTGTCACGTCAGTGTGTTGGGTTATTTATGGCTAAGTATCTGAAATGTTGAACTAGTTTGTTTACTGTGTGCAGGTTGGCTAACTGTTGCTATTGCTTGGTTGTTTTTAACGATTGGTGAGCTAAATGTTGGGGTTTTAGGGGCAATAAAAACTGCTTAAAAGATCTATTTATGCGGTATAATTTCGCCGAATATCCTGCCTATAAACCATGAGAACTCCATGTCAGAGTACCAGCTGTTACACCATGTCAGTGACGATATCGGCCCCATCTATGTATTAGATGATGGCGATTTTCGCGTGTTATCTTTTGGTGACAATGACGAGCAGAGTAAAATACTGAAAGCGGCGCCCCATATCCCTCAGCATACCTATGTTCAGGCCATGCTAGCGGTACTGCTATTTAGCAAACCTAAAAGTGCCATCATATTTGGCCTTGGTGGCGGCGGGCTGGTGCATGCACTTAGACGTTTTGATGCCGGGATTAAGCTGACTGCAGTTGAGTTGCGCGCTGATGTGATTGAGATTGCTAAACGCTATTTTCAATTGCCTATTGGCAAAAAGCTTAAAATTGAACTTGATGATGGCGGCACATTTTTAGCCAGAGCTGAACACAAAAAAGTGGATATTATTTTTGCTGATATGTATATCGAGCAAGGGGTTGATGAAAAGCAATTAACCAGCGAGTTCATTGGCACTTGTCATAAAGGCCTTAAAGCGGAAGGTTTTTTAGTGCTTAACTGCTGGAAAGAGCACAGTAAAAGTGAGCTGCTAAAGCAAGTGTTATCAGCGCACTTTGCCAATGTTTATGCCACTTTAACAGGAGGGGGAAATTGGGTGGTTTACGCCAGTAAGCAGCCACATTCTTTTAGCTCAGCTTATAACAAACAGCAGTTGCAGCAATTATCGCAACAGCTTGATTACCCAGTAGGGCGTTCACTGACACGTTTCACTCAATGGGAATAGCTGTTAGCAAATGATAGTGGCACTTGCGGTGCTAGTACTAATAACTAACGAACGAACAAGCAACCGATTAATGACAGCCTTTGCCTCAACAGTTTGGCTATCCTGCTAATTGTTTATTTTTTGCTTTAATTAATAGCCATTGCTCACCTTTACACCAACGAATGCTCGCTTATCGAGCATTTCGATTGCCAAGGTTTATTTAGTGTTCACTTTCTAAAAAATCGATTAGGGTGATAGTTTTTACCCGTTATATTTAATTCTAACTTGTCGCTATTATCTATTCCATCAAACAGATACAGCTACACACTAAATTAGAATTTACTTTAAATATAACGGAGCACACCCATGACTCAATCAATTATTAATTCAACTATCAAGCCATTTTCTGCAACTGCTTTTCACAATGGTGACTTTGTTTCAGTAACTGAACAAGATTTACTGGGCAAATGGTCAGTAGTATTTTTCTATCCAGCTGATTTTACTTTTGTATGTCCTACTGAATTAGGCGACATGGCAGACCATTACGCTAAGTTACAAGAAATGGGTGTTGAAGTTTACTCAGTATCAACAGATACCCACTTCACTCATAAAGCATGGCACTCAAGTTCAGACACTATCGGTAAAATTAACTACCCAATGATTGGTGACCCAACTGGCGCAATTACTCGCAACTTCGGTGTGATGATTGAAGAAGACGGTTTAGCACTTCGTGGTACGTTCGTAATGAACCCGGAAGGCGAAGTCAAAGTTGCTGAAATTCATGACCTAGGTATTGGCCGTAGCGCAGCTGAATTAGTTCGTAAAATTCAAGCAGCACAATATGTTGCATCACATGACGGCGAAGTATGTCCAGCAGCATGGCAGCCAGGTGAAGACACATTAGCACCATCAATTGACCTAGTAGGTAAAATCTAAACCACTGGCGTTAATTCTCTCCAATAGCTGAGTCGCCTCATCCACGGTTCAGCTAAGTTTCATCACACTCCAATCTGCCTGGTTCTTTGTTAATGCTAAATGGGTTTAGCATTTATGAATTAGGCTTTTTTTTGGCTCAACTTCAATACTAGGAGCACACGTATGTTAGATGCGAATATTAAAAATCAACTGAAGACTTATCTGCAAAACCTTAAACGACCAGTTGAACTTGTCGTGTCAGCAGACGATAGCCCGAAAGCAAAAGAATTGAGCTCTTTAGCCAATGATATTGTTGGCTTATCAAACCTTGTAAGCCTTAAAGAGCAGCAAGGGATCCGAACCCCATCAATGAGTATCATTAACCCAGAACTTGGTAGCAACATTAGCTTTGCTGGTTTACCTATGGGCCATGAATTTACCTCGTTAGTGTTGGCACTACTGCACTCAGGTGGCCACCCAATTAAATTAACCGATGAGGTTATTGGGCAAATTAAAGATCTGCCCGGTGAGTTTAAGTTTGAAACCTACGTATCACTAAGCTGTCAGACATGTCCTGAAGTGGTACAAGCACTGAATATGATGGCAGCGATTAACCCCAATATTACTAACGTGATGATTGATGGTGCATTATTCCAAGATGAGATTAATGACCGTAATATCATGTCAGTACCGACGGTATATATGAATGGCGAGCCATTTTCTGTTGGCGCCATTAGCGTAGTAGAAATTTTAAATAAGTTAGACGTCAATGCTGTAGCACGACAAGCAGAACAACTAAATAATAAACAAAGCTTTGATGTATTAGTGGTTGGTGGTGGCCCTGCAGGCGCATCTGCTGCCATTTACGCGGCGCGTAAAGGCCTGCGCACTGGCATAGTGGCTGATAAGTTTGGCGGTCAAGTGGCAGAAACTGTCGGCATTGAAAACTTTATCTCAGTGTCAAAAACCGAAGGGCCAAAATTAGTTGCCAATCTTGAAGCTCACGTGAAAGATTACGATGTTGATGTCATGGACAACCAACGGGCGCTATCCCTTAAATCGGGTGAGCGTTTTGAAATCGAACTTGAAAGCGGCGCGATTTTATCAAGTAAGACCATATTGTTAGCAACCGGCGCGCGCTGGCGTGAAATGAACGTCCCTGGTGAGCAAGAATACCGCGGCAGCGGCGTAGCCTATTGCCCACATTGTGATGGGCCGTTATTTAAAGGTAAGCGCGTCGCTGTGATTGGCGGCGGTAATTCTGGTATTGAAGCGGCTATCGATTTAGCGAATATCGTTGAGCACGTTACTGTACTTGAGTTTGATACTAGCCTTCGCGCTGATGAAGTTTTGCAGCGCAAAGCCAACTCAATGGGTAATATCACCATCATCACTGAAGCGATGACCACAGAAGTGCTAGGTGATGGCAAACGCGTTACCGGGCTCACTTATACCGATCGCAGTACTAACGAATCGCATAATGTCGCGCTTGAAGGGATTTTCGTTCAAATTGGTTTAGTGCCAAATACTGAATGGTTAAAAGACACTGTAGAGTTAACTAATCGTGGTGAAATTATTGTTGATGGCAAAGGCCAAACTTCCATACCAGGGGTATTTGCCGCAGGTGATGTCACTAACTCAGCCTATAAACAAATCATTATTGCCATGGGTAGCGGCGCGACTGCCTCACTCGGTGCCTTTGATTATCTGATTAGACACAGTGAAGCTGACATGTCAGCGGCTGAGCAAGTTGAGCTTGAGTCTGAAAAAACTGAGACAGAAGCGGCTTAATTAGTCGCAATGACAGTGTTGTAACGAAAACGAATCACTTTGTTCGTGCTCTTAATCGAAAAGCGCTGATAGAAAAGCGTTTATAAAGTGCTTAACGCATTATTGAATTTTGACAAAAAGCCAGCTTATTTAAATAAGCTGGCTTTTTTTGTGTTTAGCGCTGTTAAAAATAACGCACTGGAATGGTTATTAAAGGGGCTCCTGAATCAGTGAAAAGGGGGGGGAGCTGCTGACTAATAGTGAAATTTTATTTGGTTATATTCATTTTTAACGCCATCGCAAAGGTGGTTTTTTTATCTCTGAATCAGCTTATCCGCCTTAGCCTCGCATAAAACCTAAGTGATATCCCACAACTTCATGCTGGTAAAAACAATATACTGGCCGTTTGCTGCTTTGTTAGGCGAGTAAAGCAGCCTTTATCGGTTATTATTTCACGCTTTGTTATCAGCTAAATTGCTTCATTCAGCGCTTTGATTTAACTTATAGCTCATTAAAATAAATTCCCTAAAATCTTGTTTTTAGCCGTTGCGGAAAGTACGCAAAAGGATGCCAATGCCAAGCTTGATCAGAATAGTGTTAATTAATACTCACCTTCCTGGTGTGGTGGAACTGCAGCTAGATGGACACACCAACATTTGTGGTACCAATGCTTCAGGTAAAACCACACTGCAGCGATTAGTCCCAGTGTTTTATGGTGAGTACCCTAGCCGAGTCGTGCCTTCAACCCGTGATAGTTTTGAGCGTTGGTATCTTCCCCATGATTCAAGTTACATCATCTATGAATATCAAAAGAGTGACGGCCAGCTTTATCAAGCGCTAATGGCATCCGCCGGTGACGGTAAAGGGGTGAATTACCGCTTTATTGCCAAAGGTTTCGAGCTTGATGATTACGTTAAAAACCGTAATGGCGACACCATAATTTGTCATAACATGGCGGAATTACGCCATGTTATGAAGCGCCAGTCGGTGCCGCATACTAACTTGCTTAACACTCGTGAATACCGCGCGATTATTCAGCATGACCGCAGTTTGTTGTCTACGGGTGGTAATAAAAGCGAGTTGCGTAATTATGCCCATCAGTTTTCATTATGTGATAGCGAATACTCGCTACGTCATATCGAGAAACTGGCCAAAGCGGTGCATTCTAAAGAAGGCAAAATGGAAACCGTTAAGTCGATGGTAGCCGCCATTTTAGAAGAAGATGGTGTTAACCCGCCAACCTCACGCTTAAACCCACAGCGAGTAGAAAGCTGGATCCGTGAAAGTCAGTTAGTTCAAGGTTTTGAGCAAATTCGCCCTGAATTTGAAAAGCTAGAACAAGAGTTTAATCAGTTACTGAGCGCCGAGCTTCGACTAGGCAGTTTAGCTAAAGGCTATCGCGCCGATGAAACCTTTGAAGCACAGCGCCAAGAGCGCAGTGAAAATCAGTCTAAAGAGACCAGTTTACAACTGCGCCTTCTGGACGAAGAATGGAAAGAAGCCCGCGATGAGATCAGCCAAGAATTGTCATTCGCCCAAGGTGATATCCGCAAATATGAAGCTGAGCTTGATGGCATTGAAGATCAATATGAAGGCTTTTTAAATGCCAATATTGAACAAGCTAAAGCCGACTTAGACAGTTTAGATAATTGGCGCAGTGATTTAGAAAACTTATCAGAGCGTCATAAGTTACAAACTGAAAAGCACCAAGACATTGAAGCGGCTTACAGTACCCGCCGTAGTAAAATTGCTGAGCAGTTACACCGAGAGCTTGAGTCACTGCATCAAGAGCAAGATAGCATTCGTGAAACCCGTGATGCCCAGCGTGAATCTGCTAACGATGATTTAACTCAACTCGACAGCTTATGGCGTGAAAAAACCGATGCCGGTAAAGCGCAGTTTGCAGAGCAAGAATTTAAACTCAAGCTCAGCCAAGGTGAGCTGAAACATCAAATCGACGGTGTCAGCTACACCGAAGAAGAGAAAATGAGCTTAGCAGTGTTTGATGAGCGCATTAGCCGCGCTGATGAAGAACAAGAAAGCTGTAATCAGAAAGTCGATCGCTTATCAATAGAAGAAAGAAAACTGCGCGCCAAACGCGATCAAGTCTCTGAGGCACTTCGAATCGCCAGTGTGAGAGTGAATGAGCGCTTAGCTGATGTTGATGATGTCAAAGGGGTGTTATTTCCACAATCACACACTCTATTAGAGTTTTTGCGTAAAGAGTCCTCAGGTTGGGAGCAAAGCTTTGGTAAGGTTATTGCCCCTGAACTATTACACCGCACCGATCTCCATCCCCATGTTGCAGACAGTAATGGCGAGGTATTATTTGGTATTGGCTTAGATCTTAAAGCCATTGATGTGCCTGATTATGCTGCCTCAGAGCAAGATTTACGCCTGCGCTTAGCTAAAGCTGAAGAAGCCTTAGCTCAAGCTGAAGAGTTAAAGTCGGAAAACGAAGATCAACTGGTAGCCATTAACGATCAATTAGACACGCTTAATAAAGAGCTGACTTTTGCTCGCACTGCTTATAAAAACAGCCGTGAAGATGTGCGGCGTTTATTTGATGAAAAGCGCAGCTCACAAGAGCAAATCAATCAAGCGTTATCCGAGCGTAAAGCCCATGCCAGCAAGCGTCTGATTCAATTAGAAAACGAGCTCAAGCAGCAGCACAATAAGCACCTAGAGTGGCTTAGTGAGCAAAAAGAGCAAGCCCTTGAAGCCCGCATGGAAAAAAATGCCTATTGGCAAGATGTGGTCGGTGCGCTAGATAATCAGCTAGGGCAAATTAAAGCCAATATCGACACTCGCCGTAGTAATGCTAAGCAAGAGCAAAAAGCCTGTGAATCATGGTACAAAAACGAGCTTAAATCTCGCGGGGTTGATGAAGCGGCTATCGTGGCATTAAAAGGGCAAATTCGGGATCTTGAAACCCAAATCAGTAATGCGGAAAAGCGTCGCAGTGATGTCTTGCGATATGAGCATTGGTATCAAAATGCCTGGCTAATTGCCAAGCCGAAATTGCAAACCGATTTATCCAAAGTTAAGCAAGCAGCCCTTGAGTTAGAACAGCAGCTTGCCAATAAAACCACTGACGTTAAGCAGCGTAAACAACACTTTGAAAGCTTGAAAAAAGCCTCGGATGCTGCGCAAGTTGAGGCTTCTGAAAATCTCACCAAGCTGCGGGCTGTGATGCGAAAACTGGCTGAGCTTAAATTGCCGCCAACTAAAGATGAAGCCGCTGGTGGCATTGGTGAGCGCTTAAGACAAGGTGAAGAATTATTACTACAGCGTGATTATTTACTGGGCTCAGTAAAACAATACGTTGAGCATTTTGATTCGGTTATTGCCAGTAAGTCAGGCTCGAGCTTAGCTGAGTTTTGGGAACGTGCCCGAGATGAATCAAGCTTTAGCAATGATAAAGGTATCCGCCTACTGGATTATCGCAAGTTGGTTCCACAACTTGAACAGTTATTGAATGTGATGGTGCCGCAATCC
The DNA here is from genome assembly GCF_041469265.1 of Shewanella sp. 10N.286.51.B2. NCBI lineage: Bacteria > Pseudomonadati > Pseudomonadota > Gammaproteobacteria > Alteromonadales > Shewanellaceae > Shewanella > Shewanella sp. 10N.286.51.B2. Next base: position 54,569 of record NZ_JBFRKH010000054.1, on the reverse strand, counting down.
TTGATGGCCATTCGCGAGCAAGGGCGTATTTTTGGTATCGACTTAACCGCTTATTACGATGTATTAGCAGACATCGACAGACGTATCGCCTCCCAAAGCGCGCGTATTACTCGCGAAGTGGGTGAAGAGTTGTTTCTTGATGGGGTATCTGAATCCGCGGTTAAGATTCGTTCTCGCATTAGCGAACTTGAGTTTTGGCCTGAGCTTGAAGTGTTTGTTAAAGCCTTTAAACAGTGGAAAGCCGATGGCTTTAGTGAGCTGCCTGATGAGCATTACACCTCAAGTATGCGCCGCGCCTTAGATATTATTGGTCGCTCGGCGTTAAGTGGCGGCATTGCTAAACTGCTGGAAATTGAGCTGCGCTTAAAAGAAGGCAACAGCGACTTAATTATTCGCACCGATAGACAGCTTAATGAATCTTCAAGTCATGGTATGGCTTATCTGATTTTATGTAAGTTCTTACTGGCCTTTACTCGCCTATTACGGGGTAAAGCCGATGTCACTATTCATTGGCCTATTGATGAGTTGGGCACCTTGCACCACACCAACGTGAAGAAGATATTTGATGCCTGCGTTAATAACAATATCAGCGTATTAGGGGCGTTTCCTAACCCAGAATCTGAAGTGCTGAACTTGTTTGCTAATCGCTACATTATCAATAAGCAAACCCGTAAATTACAAGTGGTGAAACCTAAAGCCAACCCATTGGCTGCACGCTTAAGTCAACATGCCAATAAGGAGGCTATTTAATGTCTGAGGTTACGGCAAGTACCGAAACAACACTGGTTGGCACTGGCATGCTGATTGAGCAACTGCTTCGTGGTGAGTTTATTTGTCGCACCACCAATGAAGATGGCTGGCGCGCCCTGAAAAGCAGTGCCACCTTTGATAAAGTGGAGCAGTATTTAAATCAAATCAACCGCACGATTTCTTCTGCAGCAGAAGGTGATGTGTTCTTTTGCGGCTATCAGCAACTGGGTGAGCAAGAACGTAAAGTGATTTCTAGCCAGTTTAAAGATATTTGCTCGGCGCTTATTCCGCTGGTGGAATGGTTGGTGCTAGTACAAGAAAGTAGCGGCCAAGATGCGCCTTTAAGTGAAGGTGCGCCAATACGCTTAACTGAGCTGCAAGCGCGTATTGAAGATACGCCAGCGTTTATGGAGCAGCTCGCTAAGTTGAGCCAATATCGCTTATTTGGCTCAACCAGTAGCAATGCCGACAACCAAATTAAATTGGTGTTTAAGCGCTTAGTGGAGTTGGGTTATTTGGTAAAACCTAATAGCGAGAAACAAATTTATATTGCCACCGGCAAGCTTGATTATTTGTACGAAGTGATTCGCTTTATTGATGAAACTGAAGGGTTAAGCCTTGAAGCGCAAGCTGAAACGGCCACCCAAAAGGATTTATTATGAGCAATAATTTACATCAAGCGGGGGTTAAGCTACTAAAACAGCTGAGTCGCCATTCTGATGTGGTTATGGATGCCTATCTTGCTGGCTCAGTGAATGAGCAAACCCATGACGCCGCAGTGATTGAGAAACTCAGAAAAAGTGGCATTTTATGGCGCCCAGAGCCCGATGAAGAACTGCGCTTAAAACGCTCGGTACGGGCGTTACTTGAAGAAGCTTTAAGTGATGAGCGTAATCGGCAAATTGATGCCAATGTCGGCTCGGCGTTTAGCACCATTAAAACACTGGCTGATCATTACAAAGAAGCAAGGCACAATATTGATTATGGCGCAGCAGAGGCGTATTTAGCTGACTTAAACGAGCACGTTTACAGCTTTACCGACAGCCTGCGCTACTCCATTCGGGTATTGTGGGGCCGTATTAATAATGAGTTTGGTTATGTTGGTAGTATTAGTGCCAAAATTCGTGAAAATGAATTAGCCCAAAGTCAGGTGTCTGAATTACTCAACGGCTTAGAAATGTTCCAGTTTAGTGAGCTTAGTGATACCGCCGGTGATATTCGCGAGCTAAGACGCTTACTGGTGACCAATCTGCAAGAAACCTTAAGTCAGTGCATTCAAGAAATTAGTGCAGTGCAAGGGCGCTTGCTAGAGCTACTGGGGCGTTTTCGTCAAATTCAGGGGCGTACTCGATTATTAAAAGGCTTTTTACTGCACACAGATTTGCATCCTGATTATCAACCTGATGATCATGTGGCGCATAAGTTTGTGCCGAAATTGTTTAACTGCGCTGAAGCCATCATTAAGCCTGCCAGTGTCGACGTTAATAACGCCAGCCATGAGCTTATCTTGCTCGATACGGTGGCGAGAATTAAAACCATTAGCCGCGACTTATTGCCGGCAAAAGTGCGTGAGCACGATGTGTCCATGACCATGACTGCGGTGGAGGATTTTGATATTCCTGATAATCCACTAAAGCTAGCGGTAGATGAATACTTCTGCGCCGTGATTGATTCAGGAGTTCGTCAATCAGCACTGGAATACTTAGAAGAGCATAAGTTGCACTGGGCATCTGAGAATTGGCTTTATCAAGTGATTGGCGGCTACGAAGGTTTGCCCGATGAGCACAAAGCCTATTTTGAACTTGAGCCCATAGGCCATCCTGATCCTGTTTATAACGGTAACTTTATGATCCATGATGTGGAGTTATGGCTGGCTTAAACTTGATAAGTGAATCATCCCAGAACTGATTTACAAAAAAGCTGTTTGGTGCCAACCAAGCAGCTTTTTTATGTCATTTCATTAGCGCTACAGCCCGAGCTTCAAAGCTGCATTAACCGATAATAGAACAAGCTGTAATGTTGTGGTAATTAAGCGTCTTGTTTGCATTAATGTTATCTTTGTTGGGCACTGGTTAATGCTGCCAGCATGGGATAAATAGAAGCAAATGTTGCGCTTTTATAAAACGCTAGTTATTAGCTTAAATTGTCGTCAGAGTTGTAGTTTTCTCAACTTATTAGTGCTCTTGCGGTAGTGTATAATACTGTTAGTGTTGTGTTTTTTAGTCTTGAATCCTGCTAAAAATATTTATAATTCAACTGTTTTAGTTTAAGTTGTTTTAATTCAACAGTTTGGTGGTAGTTGTAAATGCTGCTGCTCAGTGGCCGCTCAAACTAATTGAACGATAGCATTGAATTAAATTGCTTCTTGTCCCAGTATCCTTGTCGTTAAAAATAATTAAAACAAATTTTCAGTCGAATTAACCTCAGTATTGAGCCTGTGTAAGTCGTTACAACAGCGAAATCAGCGTTAATTTGACTTTTATTAGGAACGTTCGCGATATGACCAAATCATTATCAAGCCGCATTTTTATCGGATTATTCTTTGGACTAATATTGGGCAGTATTGTCCAATTTGCCCTCAATGATGTCAGCTTCTTCTCAGGCACCTTAGTCAATGCTGCCAGCGGTATTGGTACCATGTTCGTTAATATGATCATGATGCTAGTGGTGCCACTGGTATTTGTCAGTATTGTTTGCGGCGTGTGTGAACTGCAAGATTTAAAGAGCTTTGGCCGTTTGGGCGGTAAAACCTTTAGCTTTTATATTATTAATACCTTGGTGGCTATCACAGCGGCATTTTTAGTCGCCATGTTACTGGAGCCAGGTAAAGGCGTTGATATGTCTAGCGATGGCGGCGTGAGCATTACTGCAACTGAGTTACCTAACTTAATGCAGCTGATTGTTAGCATAGTGCCTAATAACCCATTTGCCGCATTTACTTCAGGTAATATGCTGCAAGTTATTTTCATGGCCTTGCTGTTAGGCGGCGTGATTAAATCAATGGGTGAGAGCGTTAGCGGCGCAGTGCAAGGTTTTCAAACAGCCAATAAAATCATGATGCGCTTAATCACTGTGGTAATGAGCCTTGCGCCAATTGGTGTGTTTGCCTTGATGTTTAAATTAGCGGCAACCCTTGAGCCGGCTATTTTTGTCAGCGTGGTTGAATACCTGGTTATCATCTTAGCATTGCTGTTGTTATGGATTTTTGTGGTTTACCCTACAGCAGTGTCGATTTTCACCCCGGTATCAGCCTCGAGCTTTCGTGAAAAAACCAAAGAGCAGATTTTATTCTCGCTTTCTACCGCCAGTTCAAATGCGACCATCCCTGTGACCATGCGTACCTTAACCGATAAGTTAGCTGTTAGCCGCGCTGTCGCTGGATTCGGGGTGCCACTCGGGGCAACGATGAACATGGGCGGAGTGTCAATTTACATTACTATCGCGATTTTCTTTGTGGCCAATGCTTTTGGTATGCCAATTACAGCAGAGCAAATTCCAGCATTGTTATTTAGTGTGTTTTTATTGTCAGTGGGCGCTGGTGGCGTACCCGGCGGCGGCATGGTGATGATTGGTGTGCTTATCTACCAATTAGGTTTACCAGTCGAAGCCTTTGCCATTGTGGCAGCACTTGATCGTATTATTGATATGGTACTGACATCTTGTAACGTAGTGGGTGATACTGCGGTATTAACTATAGTGGATCAAACGGAAAAACCACATCAGCTTAATGCTGAGGCATAAGCTCGCTATTTAATCGTAGCTAAAGCGCTAACATTACATAGCCTGCAATTGCAGGCCATGTTGTTTTTAAAACTTAGTTATCTATTAGCTCAATCATTACTAATCACTAATAGCTAGCAAGATCAAAAAAACCGCCAGCAGGCGGTTTTTTAATAGTAGCTAAAAGCGCAATTAATCAATTGTCGGCTCTTGGCTGTAATCAACATCATGGTAGCTTAAGCAAGTATCCACTTCGTTGGCGCTACCAAGAATAACAGCAACACGTTGATGGATAGCTGTTGGTTCGATATCTAGGATATCACCATAGCCTGTAGATGCTTTACCACCGGCTTGTTCAACCAATAAAGCCATAGGGTTGGCTTCATACATTAAACGCAGCTTGTACGGCTTTTCAGGGTTCTTATTATCGGTTGGGTAAGCAAAGATACCGCCACGACATAATACGCGGTGAACATCACCCACCATTGCAGCAATCCAGCGCATATTGAATGACTTTTCACGGGGCCCAATAGTGCCTAATACTAAGTCAGCAATGTAAGTTTGCATTGGTGCTTCCCAAAAGCGCTGATTGGACATATTGATCGCAAATTCAGCGGTATCTTTACTGATACTCACTTCTGCTGTGGTGAGCAGGAACTCGTTAGTGTCAGGATCTAAGGTATAAAGTTGAGTACCTTGACCTGTGGTGAGCGCCATCATGGTTGATGGGCCGTAAAGCACATAACCTGCGGCAACTTGTTTGCGGCCACTTTGTAAAAAGCTTTGCTCGTTAAACTCGCCTTCGCCAGCAGGTAGCACTGAGAAAATCGTCCCTACCAGTGAGTTGATATCGATATTTGATGAACCGTCTAGAGGATCAAAACAAACTAAGTATTCGCCGTCTTGATTGACTTCAACAACATAATCTTCTTCTTCAGATGCAAGACCGCGAACATTGCCTTCAGCTTTAAGTGCATCTTTGAGCATGTCATTGGTAATCACGTCGAGTTTCTTTTGGGTTTCGCCTTGAACATTTTCTTGTTCAGTAGCGCCCAAAACACCAGCTAATGCACCATGTTGCACTGCTTTACTAATTGCTTTTGAGCAATCGGCAAGGCTAAGTACTAATTGTGAAAGCGAAGCTGATACTGCTTGGTTGGTCAGGGTTTGTGTCAAAGTTTGCATGCTTGTTCCTAAGACAGTAGAGGTTAAGGTCGGTAACCAGTGGTTAATGTTTTATTTTATTATCAAGGATAATACCTCAGATTTGTCCATATTACAGCGTGAAAAAGATGAGCAATATATGACTTGCAGTAGATTTGTTATAAACTCGCTGGTAAATAATGCTTTCAGTTGATTTTTGGTTAAATTAATATTGGCAGCGAAAATAATAATAACGATAAATATAAATTTATGGCTTCCCAAGGATTGATAATGACTAAAAAATGGAAATCGACCGCGGCGTTGATGCTGTCGGCAATTCCGCTAGTGTTTACTGGCGCTCTTATTTCAGATCATGCAATGGCCTCTACCATGAAAATATCCGGCAATACCACTCCACTGACCATAGAAAGAATTCATGCATCACCAGCCTTGGCCGGCGCTAGCCCTCGGGGATTAAAACTGTCTCCCGATGGTAGCCGAGTGACGTATCTTGCTAGCCGTGAAGATAACCAGCATTTTTATGACTTATGGCAAATGGATATCAGCACTGCAAAGCGCAGTATGTTGCTTAATGCCGATAAGCTGGCTGGGGGCGAATTATCTGATGAAGAAAAAGCCCGCCGCGAACGTCAACGTATTTATGGTCAAGGGATCATGGAGTACTTTTGGGCTGATGATGGCCAAGCGTTATTAATTCCAGCTGCAGGCAAGCTGTATTTTTATACCTTGGCGGATCAAAAGGCGCAGGCATTAAATACCGGTGAAGGCTTTGTCACTGATGCGCGTTTGTCCCCTAAAGGCCGTTATGTGTCATTTGTGCGCGAGCAAAATATTTTTGTACTGGAGCTGGCAACAGAAAAGCTAACTCAGCTGACGTTTGATGGTAAAGGGCCGATTAAAAACGGCATGGCAGAGTTTGTCGCCCAAGAAGAAATGGGCCGAATGACAGGTTACTGGTGGTCGCCAGATGAATCAGCTATCGCCTTTACTCGTATTGATGAGTCAGGTGTTGAATTAGTCACCCGTAATGAGATTTATGCTGACGGTATAAAACTGACTGAGCAGCGTTATCCTTATGCGGGTAAAGCCAATGTTGAGATTGAACTTGGCGTGATTGAGCTGGCGAGTAAAGCAGTGCAGTGGATTGATTTAGGTAAAGAGAAGGATATGTATTTACCGCGAGTAAAATGGCTGCCAGATAGCAAGCAGTTATCATTTCAATGGCAAAGCCGCGATCAGCAGGCATTGGACTTACGCATCATTAACCTTGGTTCAAAACCTGGTTCAGACGTTAAAGCTAACACGGTTGTCAAAGAGCGCAGCCAAGCATGGGTAAACCTTAACGATGACTTACATTTCTTAAAGCAACAACAAGCGTTTATTTGGGCCTCAGAGCGTGATGGTTTTAAGCACCTTTATTTATTTGACCTGTCGGGTAAACAAATAAAGCAATTAACCACAGGGCTGTGGGCGGTTGATGATCTTGAGTTTGTGGATGAGCAGGCGGGCTGGGTGTATTTTTCAGGCCGAAAAGACACAGTTGTTGAACGCCATTTATATAGAGTGTCATTAACCAGTGACAAGATTGAAAAACTATCAACTAAAGCCGGGATGCACTCAGCAGTCTTTGCTGATAAAAAACCAATTTATTTAGATTACTTCAATAGTTTAATTCAGCCGCCACAGGTGAGTTTGCACAATGACACTGGCGAGCATTTAATGTGGGTAGAACAAAATGAAATTAACCAAACCCATCCTTTGTATGACGTTGCGGGTTTATGGCAAATACCAGATTTTGGCCAATTAAAGGCTGAAGATGGCCAAAATCTGCAGTACCGATTATTTAAACCCACTGATTTTGATGCCAGCAAAAAATACCCAGTAGTTGTTCGAGTATACGGTGGGCCACATGCGCAATTAGTGGTTAATAGCTGGAGTGAAGCGGATTACTTTACCCAATATCTATTACAACAAGGCTTTGCTGTATTTCAATTAGACAACCGCGGCTCAGCCCATCGTGGTACTAAGTTTGAATACGTTATTTACCAGAATATGGGTGATGCAGAAGTTAACGATCAAAAAGTGGGCGTAGATTACTTAAGAAGTCTGCCATTTATTGATGGCGATAATATCGCTATTTATGGTCATAGTTATGGCGGCTATATGGCGTTAATGAGCCAGTTTAAAGCCCCTGATTATTTCAAAGCGGCAATTTCAGGTGCGCCCGTGACCGATTGGCGTTTGTATGACACCCATTATACCGAGCGCTATATGGGTCACCCTGCTAAGAATAAACAAGGTTACGATGCCAGCAGCATTACCCCTTATGTGGAAAATTATCAGTCTGGTTTGCTGATGTATCACGGTATGGCTGACGATAATGTGTTGTTTGAAAATAGCACCCGCGTATATAAAGCGCTGCAAGATGAAGGCAAGTTATTTCAAATGATAGACTACCCTGGCTCAAAGCATTCTATGCGCGGTGAAAAGGTGAGGAATCATTTGTATAAATCCTTAGCTGCCTTTTTAGAACGCGAGCTTAAGTAGCGCTGTTTATAGCAAATGGGTAATAGGTAATGGGTTGGCAATAATAGCCCATTAGTTATAGATCACTTGTTATCGTCCATGAGGGATAGTTCATTTTTAATAGCCCATAAAAAAGCCAAGTCACTGACTTGGCTTTTATTTTCATTTGCTACCCAATGAGCTTAATCAAATAAGCACATTAATTGCAGACGAAATTAATCTTCTAAGTTACCACAAAAACGGTAACCTTCACCGTGGATAGTTGCGATGATTTCTGGCGTATCTGGTAAACTTTCGAAGTGCTTACGGATACGACGGATAGTCACGTCAACAGTACGGTCATGTGGCTTAAGCTCACGGCCAGTCATTTTCATTAACAAGTCTGCACGAGTTAAGATTTTGCCTGGGTTTTCTACAAAGTGAAGCATCGCACGGAATTCACTGCGAGGTAATTTGTAAGACTCACCTTGTGGGCTAACTAAAGAACGGCTGTTGATTTCTAAGCTCCAACCGTTGAAACGGTAAAACTCAACTGAACCTTTTTCTTCGGTTTCAGCGCCAGCGCTGTTTACACGAGTTAATAGGTTACGAGCACGGATAGTTAATTCACGTGGGTTAAATGGCTTAGTGATGTAGTCATCAGCGCCAATTTCTAAACCAAGGATCTTATCAACTTCGTTATCACGGCCAGTAAGGAAAATAAGGCCAATGTTATTAATTTCACGAAGTTCACGGGCTAATAATAAACCGTTTTTACCAGGAAGGTTGATATCCATAACAACAAGATTAATCTTATTATCCTGCATGGCTTTATGCATTTCTGCGCCATCGTTTGCTTCAGTTACTACATACCCTTCGGCTTCAAAAATACTACGTAGAGTATTACGGGTTACAGCTTCATCTTCAACAATAAGAATGTGTGGGTTTTGCATGTCATTTACCTAAATTAAAAACAATTCGATTCTAGTCATGTTGCACTAGGGCTGTGGCGTTATATAGCTAAGAAAACGCCGATAATTTATAAATTCACGATAGGTGTTTATCTATGTCTGCCCTGAACAAAACACGCTTCATGACTAACTACAATATATAAACCAGTTTAAGGCACTAATATTTATCGCACTTCTATAAAAGAGTTATACGTGACGTAAATTTTGATCATAAAAAATCAATATTCAGATCGTATGCTGAGCTTGAGTAAGCTCACAACCTGTCAAAATATCTGTAAAACCGATGATTCATATAAACTAAGAGATTAAATTGCTGATTAAAGTTCCTTCGCAACCTAATTTTGTCCTACATTTATATTCAGTCTTTTAAAATGTAGAACACATTTTAAAAGCTTGAACACTTTACCAAGATTTAATTTCAGTAAATGTAGTCGCTTGTGTCACAACTTAGCGTTATGTAGCAAAATCTAGCTAGTGTGAGATATTGTACTCGTTTTAGGCATTTGTTAACAAATGAAATGTTAACAAATTTACGGGGAAGATTTGTTACAAAAATGCTTTTTTGGGTAAGCTTATGATTTTTAGGTTAAATATAATTATTGTTCTTGTGACTTACATCACACAGGGTGTTGGTCCAAGTCTTGGTTTGCTACACTGAATTGGTCTAAATTGAGAAAAATAAATGATGAATAATTCAATAGATAACCTTTGGTTTAAGTATCAAGGGACCCAATTTCTACTTACTCAGCGCCTTTCTTACGCTGTCCCCTTCGCCATTGTCACCGCCCATAATCCCTTAGGCAGCCAATTGAATCCGTGTCAAAACCGTTTGTTAGATAGGCGACTTCAACGGAAAATTCAGCAATTTAATAGCCCCTATCGTTGCTTAATTGGCGCGGCGCCAGACTTATCTCATATGGAAAAAAGTTGGGCAGTCTTTATAGAAAAAGACCAAGCGTTAGCGTTAGGCCGAGAGTTTAAACAGCTCGCTATTTACTATGTTGATAATGGGGTGTTGTCATTACTTGCCTGTGGTGAAGCACCTGACAAGGAAGTGTTAATTGGCGAGTTTGGCCCACGAACGGTTTTAGTTAATGAATTACCTGATTTGCACGATGAATAACATGATCGGCGATTAAGTGACATTTGTATCAGTTATCGAGGATGTTTAATATCAGTAACTCCTTCTATAGGTACTTAGTTAAGTGCCTTTTTTTATTGTTATTTTTATATTTTTATTAGGGCAATGGCTATTTATATACTGTTGAAACTTGATTGTTAATATTGAAGCTTAATTGTGCAGTTTAGTTGAAGGTTTTAACTCAATAACCTCGAGTTTACATTGAGGTTATTACTTTTTATTTTTTAATCACTATTGTTTTATATCACTTTTTTGTTTCAAATTATAAATAACAGCTTACATGATACTATTTTGAGCTCAGTGTCTCTATTTACGTATTGTGTTATTTGACGACTTTATGGCATATCCCAATTGACTTGAGTTGTTATTTATTGGTATTTTCATGCTCTTCCTGTGGGAAGAAACAGAAGAGGAGCGTTAGCTAGGTAGTAAGTTCGAGGAAAACCAATTCCTATGACAGCTTATGAGGGAGATTAGCGCCGAGGTACTGGTATGTTTGGTTGGCATTCGGTATCGGTCGTTTAGGTTGAATCCTAGCGATTGTCACCTATTTTTTGGTGGAGAGCTTCTGGTGAAAGATTGCTGTTTCCCTTCTTTAAGGGTGCGTTATCACTGCACCAGGCTCTTCGAACGAAGTAAGTTCGGAGTGTAATCATGTTTTTACGTATTAAATTTCAAGTTGTTCCAATACTGTGTACTCAGTTTATGTCTACTCAGTCCATGTCTACTGAAAGTATGTTTAGTCAAAGTTTGTCTGTTAAAACTTTGTCTACTAAAACTTTGTCTAGTAAAAGTTCGTCTGCGAATGTCGTGGAGGTATCAGCATGAGTTTAGTTGTTGCTAAGTTCGGTGGCACCTCAGTTGCTGATTTTGACGCCATGAACCGCTGTGCGGACATTATTTTAGCCAATGCCAATACCCGCGTCGTTGTTGTTAGTGCTTCTAGCGGTGTCACTAATTTACTGGTTGAGTTAACTCAAGCCAATGTAAACGACCAACGCCGCTTAAGTTTAGTCACTCAAATTGCTAAAATTCAATATGACATTGTTGATAAGCTGGCGCGTCCACAAGATGTAGCTGCTACGATTGATAAGCTATTAAGCAGAATGGCAGTGCTTAGTGATAAGTTAGTGCTCGATAGAAGCAAAGCCATCATTGATGAGCTGTTATCCATGGGTGAGCAATGTTCATCATTATTGTTCTCTGCGGTTATTCGCCAAAAAGGCACGCCATCAAGTTCATTTGATGTGCGCCAAGTATTAAGAACCGATAGCCATTTTGGTAAAGCAGAGCCGCAAATTGAGCAAATTGCGCTCCTAGGCGCGGAGCATTTACAGCCGTTATTGGCTCAGCAAGTGATCGTGACTCAAGGTTTTATTGGCGCTGATGAAGCAGGCAACACCACCACCTTAGGCCGTGGCGGCAGTGATTATTCAGCTGCGTTATTAGCTGAAGCCTTAAAAGCAGATGCGGTAGAGATTTGGACTGATGTGGCCGGAATTTATACCACTGACCCACGTTTAGCGCCTAATGCGAGACCTATCGCTGAAATTAGCTTTAATGAAGCGGCTGAGATGGCTACCTTTGGCGCTAAAGTATTACACCCTGCGACGATTTTACCGGCCGTGCGTCAACAAATTCAGGTGTTTGTTGGTTCCAGTAAAGCACCTGAACAAGGTGGAACTTGGATCCGTCATCAAGTAGAAGATGCCCCGGTTTATCGAGCTGTGGCTCTAAGACGCGATCAAACTTTATTAAACCTGCATAGCTTACAAATGCTCCATGCTCAGGGCTTTTTAGCGCACACCTTTGCCACGCTTGCTAAGCATAAAATTTCAGTTGATTTGATTACCACCTCAGAAGTTAATGTGTCACTAACGCTTGATAAAACCGGTTCTGACTCCAGCGGGCAGGGGTTATTAAGCGAGTCATTACTGCAAGAACTATCACAAAATTGCCGTGTAAGAGTGGAAGATAAATTAGCTTTAGTGGCGATTATTGGTAATCAAATAGCGTCAACAGCAGGTATTTGCAGCCGAGTTTTTGGGGTACTTGAACAGCATAATGTGCGCATGATTTGCCAAGGGGCTAGCCCACATAACTTATGTGTTCTCGTCGCTGAATCTGAAGCCGCAGATGTGGTTAACTCTCTGCACCAAAACTTATTTGAATAATTGCTAACGTGGCAGGTATGACATCAGTGAATTCAATTACAGAACAGGCTAACGATTATTCAGCCACCATGTCTCGGGTTGAAGTGGGAGAGCTTGCCACAGGCCAAGCGTTAACGGCGCCACTGTTTAGCTTTAAAGGCTCAGATGACGCCGCGCCCAGTGTTTATATTCAGGCCAATGTTCATGGGGCTGAAGTGCAGGGTAATGCGGTGATACATCAGCTGATGACTTTACTGCAAGACTACACTGTATTAGGCGATATTCACTGCGTGCCATTAGCCAACCCTTTAGGCATTAATCAAAAAAGTGGCGAGTTTACCTTAGGGCGATTTGATCCTATCACTGGGGTGAATTGGAACCGAGAGTATTATGATCAGTCACTTGATATTGCGAGCTGGTTCACTGAGCATCAACACTTTGCCGACAAGGACTTGTTTAGTGCTTTTAGGCAAACCTTAGTCAATAATTGCCAGCAACGTTTAGCCAACCTTTGGGGTATTAGTACCGGGCATCGCTTAGCGGTGACATTACAACATATGGCCCATGGCGCTGATATCGTGCTTGATTTACATACCGGGCCTAAATCTGCAAAGCACCTTTATTGCCCTGAGTATGATGCAGCCGCAGCCGCGTTTTTCTCGATCCCCTTATCGTTAATTATCCCCAATGAATTTGGCGGCGCCATGGATGAAGCGGTTTTTTGTCCATGGTGGCAATTAACTGAATATGCAGCGTTAAAAGGGCGCATATTCGATGTGCCTGTGGCGGCTTTTACCTTAGAGCTAGCAAGCCAAGAACGTATTGATATGGCAGATGCTAAAAATGATGCCCTAGGTATTTTGGCCTATTTGAGCCATCGGGGAGTGATCAAAGAGCATGTTGCTCCTGCCAGCATGAAACGCTGGGGCTGTTACTTAAAGGATTATAAAAAGTTTCATGCCCCTAAAGCGGGTTTAGTGGAATACTGCGCAGCGGTTGGTGAGCCGTTAGCTGCTGGCGAGCCTTTAGTGACCTTATTAAGGTTAGATCAGTACGGCAGTGATAATGCCGTCACTTCGGTGAGTTTGCCGATAGATTGCGTGCCAGTGCTGCATTTTGCTTCAGCTTCAGTCCATCAAGGCACTGAGCTGTATAAAGTCATGACTAAGGTATTTGAAATTCCATAAGCTAAATAGATAAGTTAATTTCGTTTTTTCAGCAAGTTAAGCCCGTAGCTAGTTTTTACGGGCTTAGTTTTTACGGACTTAGTTCTCTCAGGCTTAGTTCTTGCTAGCTTAGTTGATGTTAAGCACTGCTATTTATTTGACTAGCTTCTTAATATTTCTAATGGCATCGACAGCATTTCATCGCCAGATGCAGCAAAATACCAAATAATAGCAATCAGTAAGCCAACCGTAATGAAGTACCACAAGGTCGAGAAGATTTGCCCATAACGGTCAAGGGGCAATAAATGACTTTGATGACGGCTTTTCCATTCAAATACAATCTCAAGACTGCCAATTAATAATAAGAAGCCCAGTAATGCCAGTCCAAGGCTGTAGCTAATGAATACCCCAGCGGCTGCGCCTGCGATACAGGCGATTAGACCCACCATGCTATTCATCGAAAAGGTGATACTTTTTAAAATATGACCACCATCTAAAGGCAGTATCGGCAATAAATTAAAGAGGTTTAATAGGGCGTTAAAGCTGGCCAGTCCGGCAAAAAAGATATTACCCGTCAGCCAATAAGCCAGCATACAGCCGATGGACATAAACAGGCCAAAAGTCGGCCCCATAATAGAGATCACCACGTTCTGCCAACGGGTATTAATACGCTCGTCACTAACAGCAAGGCCGCCCATAAATGGGATCAAATAAATCCCTTTGGTTTTCATGCCAAAGTGTTTCATTGCTTTGATATGACCATATTCATGGATAACCAAACAGGCAATCAAGGCTAATGCAAACTCAATTGAAAATAGCCAAGAGTAGGCCGCCACACTGGCTGCAGCGAGCATGGCTTTAATCACTTTGGCGCTTTTAAGTAACTTAAAACCTAGAGAGGCTAAGCCAACAAAACTGAATTTTTGTTGTTTAACTGGGGCCACTTCAGGGATTTGTCGTTCTATGTCCTTGCTGTTACGCTGGCCATCGGCAATGGTGTTATTGTCCACCAAAACCGTATAGTTGATGATAAATGGTTGCCACTGCACATCAGACTCTAAGCGCACTTTCATGACTTGGCGGTTGGTTTGGGTGATGACATCATCATGACTGGGTTCTGCTAGTGAACTCGGTCTAGACAACTCAAATTCGTGGATAGTAAAGCTTTGATTATCAGCAGAAGCCGACTTTTGCGAAACCAGTTGATTATCCCAATAGAGCTGTTGCCAGCCAGCCATGGAGCCCTCTAATCGTAGGCGTTTTCCTAGGCATTCTATGTTTAACAGTTCCATGCTTGATACTCGTATTACGGGATAAAATGTGGAACAGCATTTTGCCTGAGTCGTGAGGCTGACTCAAGAAAATTCAGACTCAAGAAATTCAACCGTTTCAATTCCTTGTCTAATAGTACTGAAAATAAGCTTTGCGCTGCAGCAATGACCATTTAGCTGGGCATGTTGGCGTACATAATGAATGAAAGTCATTAAGTCGATAGCCTGAGTGCTTAATGCTAATTGAGGCAATGCGGCTACGGTTATAGGTTGGCTGGTATCTGTTGCTGAGTTGATGGAAATATCGAAAGTATTGCCTTCACTGTCGAGTAACTTATCGCAGGTACCTGCAATATGAGGAGTTAAGTAGCAAAACTCTAGCCAGTCTCTATCACTAGCTAGATAAATAAGCTCGTCACAGCTTTGCTGCTTGATGACTGCGGGCCAACAAATACTTTGCATGATAAAACCTGTAGGCGGTGACACTGAGTAACCATTGATAAACTCAATGATTTAAGGCCACACTATTGCCGCTTGAAGTATGTACCCGTTACATAGTGC
Source organism: Shewanella sp. 10N.286.51.B2 (assembly GCF_041469265.1). Taxonomy (NCBI): domain Bacteria; kingdom Pseudomonadati; phylum Pseudomonadota; class Gammaproteobacteria; order Alteromonadales; family Shewanellaceae; genus Shewanella; species Shewanella sp. 10N.286.51.B2. The sequence goes on along the minus strand of NZ_JBFRKH010000054.1, from coordinate 39,167 downwards.
AACTATCGGTTGCCATAATCAAAACTAATTTCATTTTGCTTATTCATGACGAGGCAAGGGCCGTGCTCCCGTTGGGTTGTATTTTTAGACGGGCCAATATTAATTTTAACGTTGGTAAAGATATGCTTTTTGGCCTGAATAAAATGCTTATTATAGTAGCCATCGGCATCTTGCTGTAATTGCTTGAACTGCGCTTCTAACTGCGCACGATTGCTGGCGAGTTGTTTCTTTTCATCCAGCATCATTTTTACTTGCTCTATCATGCCTGCATCGGTTTGCCATTCGCTTTTAGGTGGCAGCTTGCGTAATCTAGCTTCAATATCAAGGCCTGCAATGACAAGCTGTTTGATTTTATCATGGGTAGTTTTGACTTCTGCGCGAATTTGAGCTTGATCCATGGCGCAAAATAATGCGGTTTTAGTGCCTGCTGTAGCGCCAATTGCCACCGCATGAATGCCTTTGCTAGCGCTCGCCTTGCCACCAACCAGATCGCCTCGTCTGCCGCTAGGATCACTCACTGTGATGACACCGTTTGAACATGCGTGACTATGAAGTAATTGCTTGGTCACTAAGATATCATTGTCAGCATTAAGGCTTGAGTATTGCACGAATTGTGCGCAAATTTGTCCTTGGGCATTAATTGTGGTGCTAAGTTGATGCTCTTTAATTTGGCGACCAATGATGCCTTTACTGACAATGATATCGCCTTTGGCATCCAGTGTTGCTGAGTCCACAAACCCCATGACGGTAATATCGCCGCTACTTTTCACTTGCATGCCTTCATGGACATCACCGCTAATTAACACGCTGCCTTCAAAGTTCACATGGCCAAAATTGACATCAACGTCTTTAATTTGTAGTACATCATCCACTTGCATGCCAAGGCGGGTTTCAACTGGCTGACCTGAAACTGTCGCAATTAATAAGTTAGGATCATTGACGGCCAGTTGAGTGCCATTACCTGGCTGCATAATCATGTCTTTGCCGGGGATTTGCGGCAAAACATCACCATTGACGTTATAACCTGCAACACCATCTGTAGCAGGGGTTTTAATCATTAATACATCGTTTGGTTTTACCATGATCATGGCGCCCAAATCGCGCATATCCACCGATCCATCTTCTCGCTCTTGGGGTTGCAATAAGCGCTCGCGGGCTAATGGCACTTGCCTTGCTAGGCTGGCATTGGTGCCTTTTTGGGGCTGTTTACCGTGGGCGATCAGCGAGCGACATTGCTCACCTGGCGGTAAGGTGTCTAATTGTTGTAGTAGCGATAGGATGTTGGGTTTGCTTAAGCCCATTTTAACCTTATGGAATTTAAGCGCATTTAAAATGGTTGGCAGTGTTGGGTCTTGGCCGCCATAGGCAGACACCAAGCTCATTGAGGCTGACATTTTATCTTCGCTGATCTCGATGATGACTTTACCATCAAGGCGCTCAGCAATAATAAAAAATAATTCGTGTTTACCGCTATCGACACTGCAGTGACTATTTACTTCAGCGGTCGCCTTAGCAATGTTTTGCTCTAAGGGTCGCAGCATGGCAAATTCAGGCTGATTAAGTAACTGGGTTATATCATCTTCAGTGATGGGGCCGTGACGGCTAGGCGTAACGCGAAGCTCAACTTGAGTTTGATCAACATTAAAAACCGCTAAATCTGATGCTAGCATAAAATCCCTTATTTTTACGTTCTACATTTGAGCTTATTAGGCTGCCCAATGGGTAGAACGATACGCCTTAGATGACGTTTATTATTAGCTAACAAAATGTAGCGTTTTTTAGGGATAAAAACTAGTCAGTAATTGGTTGTTTTATAACTAAATCAAATAATTTGTGAACTCCATAGCCGTGGAGCCATTTTTGTTATTTATTAAATTGATATAATTTATATTTATTGTTTTCTGCTGGCACATTTACTTGGCCAAATTCAGCGGCTATGGTGTCGGCATACGGCAAGTTTCGGTTAGCGACAATTTGCCAGACGCCGCCTTTGGCAAGGCTTGATGCACTTGATTTAACAAAGTCTTTGGCAATTTGGGTGGTTGCGGCTAAGCCATCATGAAATGGTGGGTTAGCAATGATGCCATTAAATTGACCGCTAATTTGGTTAAAGCCATCAGAGGGATACACTTTTGCTTGCATGCCATTTGCGGCAAGGGTGAGTTCACAGGCTTTTAAAGCCATGGCATTAATATCAATACACTCAACGGATAAACTTGGGTTTGCTTTTAGTAAGGCCGCGCTAATAACCCCAGCACCACAGCCAAAGTCCAATACGCGTTTTTCTAATGTCGGCAAATGCGATAGCAATAATTCTGTACCTTGATCGAGACGCTTTTCGCTAAACACGCCCACAAGATTACAAATGGTGATCTCCCCTTGAGGGGTTGATAATGAGTATTGGCTGACCCAATTATTAAGGTCAAATACAGGTGCTTGGGCGATTAACTCACTGACAAATAATAAACAATGGCGGGCATTATCGCGCTTACTTGGGGTTGAGAAATACTCAGGTAGTAACTTTGCTAACGATTTAACCCCACCTTTATTTTCGCCTACGACAATTAGGTGTCCGCCCTGCTTTAAATGCTTGGCGGCGAGGTTAAATAAATAAGGCGCTAGGGGCTTAGCTTTTGGGAAATAGATAATAGCGACATCAAAGCGTTTTTCTGCATCGGTAGTTGGCAGCTGATGACCAAAGTGACTGCTTAAGCCTTTTTGTTGTTTTTGCGGCAATAATAAATAATGGTTAAAGTCTAATGCTAAGCTCGTCACAGATGCAGCGCTGTTAAGCAACTCAGCCGCCAAGGTATCAGCTTCATGATTTAGAATTAAAACATCTTGGTTTTCAATGAATTCAGCATTTCTTAAAATGACTTGAGAAGCGTTAGTAAGCACGAGATTAACCTTTGAAAAAATAATCTGTCGATTATAGCAAATACCGGCAATAAAAAGGGTGACAAAATTGTCACCCTTTAAGCTTTCTTCATCAGTAATTAATTACTGATAATAACAGTTTGGCTTTGGGGTAATAAACTCATCATCTTAGTGGCAATATCAGTGTTGTTTTGATGGCCACTGAACAGTCTTTCTCCTGGACCTGCGGCAAAAACCTGCACGTCTAATCCAGTGTGACCCAGTGTGGTCCAGCCGGTATTAGTGCGGGCATCAATGATTGTTAATATAGTGGCAGTAAGCTGCTTTTCACCCTGCATACGGGCGTTACTTAATTGAGTCAATTCTTCTTGGCTGGCGTCAAAGCCAATCAGTTGATTAAACTTAGTTTGCCAGTCATCAGTAGCAATTAACTGCTGAGCAATATTCGTTGGTGAGGCATTGATGGCGTGAATGAGTTGTGGCTGCCACTCATACTCACCATTAGTACCAATAGAAAGTCCGCCGGTGTTGTGATCGGCGGTAACCACCATCAAGGTGTCTTTACGTTGACGAACAAATTGCTCAACCACTTCAATGGCATTGGCAAATTCATCCATTTCGCCCATCACTGAGGCGATATCATTATCATGTCCAGCCCAATCTATCAGGCTGCCTTCAACCAGTAACACAAAGCCTTGGTCGTTTTGAGCTAATAGCTCTAAGGCCTTTTTCGTTAAGCTGCTAAGTTTATGGCCTTGCTTATCATCAATGACCCATGGCAGTTGCACTGGGGCAAATAAACCCAGTACTTTTGGCTCAGTGATACTATCAAGTTGCTCAAACTCGGTAATGTGTTGATAGCCTTTTTCTTTAAATTGCAGCAACAGTTCAGCTGAAAAATACTGTTGGCCGCCGCCTAAAATGACATCAGCATCGGTGTTTAAATATGATTGTGCGATGGCTTTATAGTTTTTGCGGTGCTCATTGTGCGTTAAAAACGCCGCAGGAGTAGCGTGGTTCACCTGACTTGATACCGCGACACCCGTGGATAAGCCTGCCGCTTTGGCAAGTTCCATAATGGTGGTCAGTGGGCGTTTATTTTCATCGACTGAAATCGCGCCATTATAGGTTTTAAATCCTGTGGCTAACGCGGTTGCCGAGGCGGCAGAGTCAGTCACATAACCGCTACTGCGAGCAGGGTAGGTACTTGCCATGCCCACTAACAGCCGATCGAATACGGTTTGCTCGATTTCTTGGGTATTGGGGTTGTCTTTAAAGTAGCGGTAGGCGCTGGTGTAAGCTGGGCCCATGCCATCTCCCACCATGATGACCATGTTTTTAGGTTTAGCTGCTGTAGTTGAAGCTTTGTTAGTGCTTTTTAGTGCTGTAATTGGCGCGACGATTACGGGGTCATCAATTACAACCTGTTCAATTGCTGCTTTTTCCGAAATGGCTTCGGAAGTAACAGCAGCTTCAGCTTGAGTTTGGCTAGCAGTATCAGTATTAATGGCGGCTTCAGCGATAAGTTCATTGGCAACAGTGGTATTAGAAAACCACAGGGTTAAGCTAAGCAGTAAGCCTAGCGTACGTCTTAAATGCATGTGTAGTCCCAAATGTGTTCGACAATATCAGCAGCAATGATCTCCACTGCTGCTATCCTTTTGATTTATGCTTTTTTATTGATACGCGCTTCAATTGAGTCCATCAACATCCCAGTAATATCCACATCAAATGCGGCTTCAATTTCTTTGATACAAGTTGGGCTGGTGACGTTAATTTCAGTTAGCTTGTCGCCAATCACGTCAAGACCAACAAAGATAAGCCCACGCTTTTTAAGCTCAGGTCCGATAGTGTTAGCAATATGCCAATCAGATTCCGATAACGGCTGCGCCACACCACGGCCGCCAGCGGCTAAATTGCCACGGGTTTCGCCTTTTTGTGGAATGCGTGCCAGTGAGAAGGGCACTGGCTGGCCATCGACCACTAAAATGCGCTTATCACCAGAAGTAATATCTGGAATAAAGGCTTGTGCCATGGCGTATTGCTGACCTTCATTGGTTAAGGTTTCAATAATAACGCCTAAGTTAGGATCATCTTTCTTAACGCGGAAAATTGAACTGCCACCCATACCATCAAGTGGTTTTAAAATGATATCGCCTTTGGCTTTATGGAAAGCGCGGATGCGTTGCTCATCTCTGGTGACTATGGTTTCTGGGGTGAATTCTGAGAACCACGCAGTAAACAGCTTTTCATTGGCATCACGTAAACTTTGTGGCTTATTAACGATCAGTGTACCTTGCTCTTCAGCGCGCTCAAGCATATAAGTTGCATAGATAAACTCAGTATCAAATGGTGGGTCTTTACGCATTAAGATGACATCAAGGTCAGCCAGTGGCGTATCAATACTGTCGCCTAATTCAAACCATTTTTCAGAATTTGCTGCAACAGTCAATGAACGCATGGTGGCAGTAGCCTCGCCATTAACCATAGCAAGATCATTCATTTCCATATAAAACAACTGATAACCGCGAGCTTGCGCTGCCATTAACATGGCGAAACTAGAATCTTTTTTAATGTTAATCTCACTAATTGGATCCATTACTATGCCGAGCTTAATCATACTTTTATCCTTATATTCTCAATGCATGCATCATTGATTAACCAATATCACCAAACCTAAGTTGCAAGGCGGTGATAGCCGTTAGCGAAGCGGTTTCTGTTCGTAATACTCTTGGACCGAGCAATACATCGGTAAATTGTTGGGTTTCTGTCATGGCGATCTCTTCTTCTGATAAACCGCCTTCAGGACCAATTAGCAAACGAACTTTATGGCTATCTTTACTCTCATCCAATGACAGACCATTAATACCATGTGCCGCTCTTGGGTGTAGGTTCAACTTTAGCGCATCGGTTTGCTCAGCGCACCACTGACTTAAGGTCATGGCTGGGCGCACAACAGGGACCACACTTCGCCCTGATTGCTCGCAAGCACTAATGACAATTTTTTGCCATTGAGCGATTTTTTTATCGAGCCGTTCGCCATTAAGTTTGACTCCACAGCGATCTGAAAATAGCGGGGTTATGGTGCTGACACCCAATTCAACAGACTTTTGAATAGTAAAGTCCATGCGGTCACCACGAGAAATAACCTGGCCTAAATGTAAATCTAACGGTGACTCTGAATCATTTGCCGTTTTTGTAATGATTTCCACAGTGACATTCTTTTTATTGGCGCTGATGATATTGGCTAAATAGTCATAACCATCACCGCTGAATAAACTGATTTGCTCACCTTGTGTCATACGCAGCACTCGGCCAATGTGGGCTGCACCGTCTTCATCAAGCTTTACTTGTTGGTTGAGCGCTAGCTCATTGACGGGCTGATAAATTCTTGGAACTCGCATAAATAACAATCCTTAATCAATGAGGCTGAGGGTTTGGCATTGTTTTAAGACAATTTTATTATGGTTACCCTGTTTTTCTGCAATTAAACGATCCCGCAGGCATTCTGTTTCGTTGACAGGGTAATAGCTGTTCCAAACTTCAAACAAGCGTTGTTGGCTAGATGAAATCGACAACCCATAAGTGTCTTGCATGTAAAAATAGGTTCTGGCAATAGCGCCGCGGCTTTGCTCAGGTGGTTGCACCTTTCGGCCCTTAAAGTCGACTACCATATCACATTGGCCATATAGGGTAGACTTTGCATTCCACTGACTAAAACGGTAATTGCTTCTGTCGCCGTTGACTTCACCCACGGTTGGAGTGAGGTTGTGTAAGTCGGCTTCCATTTTCTTAAATTCTGGGCTAACTCTGCCGCAATTTTTTCTGCCACCATCTTGCCAGCATTGTTCCTGATGGCCAAACTCCCAAGCAGAAACTACATGTTCCCATTCAATTCTGTTAGCTCTAGGGATTTGTTTCCTAACCTGATAACCACAGCTTTCTAAATCGGGTTTCCACTGCTTACCGACCACCTTAATGTCGCAGCCACAATAAAAACTGCTCATGGGGAGCGAGCTACTATAAATCTGCTGAGCAATTTTTTTAGCACTTCGAAAACTTTTCGGGTGTTCAGCTGCGTGTAAATTTGATGACGTTAAAATGATAGCGGTGAAAAGCACTAACAGCCACAGAGGCTGTAAAATATGTTTTAAATACTGTTGCACAAAAGACCCTGATTTTTATATACGGCACAGGCGTTATACGGGTGGTATAGCCTGATATTTGCGAAGGATGGTAAGGGATTGAAACTGGGGATGCAATCAATTGTGTTATTTCAATGCTAACAATGGCAAATATCACTATAAGTGAATGATAAATATTAGGATAAAGTAAAATTATTTACGGCTATGTTTTGGCTGTTAGTACCTGTGAACAGCGGATACAACGGTATTGAGTTTGATTGCGAGTGACTTTGTTGTGGCGGCGAATACTGAGCATGACCGGGCCGCACTGACAATGATACTGAAACTGTTTACCTGCAACGGATTTAGTGTCCAATTGATGGGTGGTGTCTGCAGGTATTTGATAAATGCCGTTCATTAACTGTTGCCACTCTTTACCGTGGGGCTTCACTTTGCCAAACAGTTGAAAGCACAATAAATGACTAACTTCATGGGGCACCACTTGGGTTACAAATGCATCGACATTCTCTTCTAGTAACACTGGGTTAAAGCGCAGTTTATTCAATTGTAGATGCGCAGTGCCAGCGCTTTTGCCTCTTAAGCTAAATAGAATGCTCGGACGGGGAAATTTTCGCTGCAGTTGCTGCTCGGCCAATTGATAGTCGGATTCTATTTTCAATAATACTTGCTGTTGGGCTTCGGTTTTCGGTAATGGAATACGAGCCTCTGAAGCAAGATGTTTAGTACAGGTATTTGCTATGGGGGTTGATGTTCGGCGTGCGAAAATAGATTTGAACATAATAAGCTAATCGTAAAGAGTTGTAAGTTGCTGTAGGCGAAATCGCCTGCTGATAAGGCTATAATAGCATTATCAGCAGGGCATAAAACTAATGCTAAAGCGAACCCGCAGCAAGTTTTATCATTTCGCGGATTTGCTGCACCATTTTCCATTCCATTTCTGCATCAAAACCTGCGACTCTGGGAGTATGAATATGGCCAACCGGTAAAGTACGGTTAAATTGTTGCTTTAATAAAATACTGCGATATGAAATCTCATTAGATAAATAACCGCCGCCAGAGCCTTCTACCGATTGCTCGTTAGCCAGTTCGTAAATGGACTTAGCATCAAATTGACCTCTGCTAATGCTGGTCACTTGATGATTGTCATTGATGCTCCAGTCACCTTGGGCTTGCTTCATGGCAGAGACAGGCAGTGAAAACTCCACAAACTCGGGACCGTTTAAGTTACCGCCATTAAAAAGTGGAGCCATTGGGGTGGTTTTATTTGCACCAGTATAAACGTTCAAATTGTCAGGTGCTGCTGCGCTGCGACCTCTTGCGGGGAAGCGCTCTAAATCAAAATTATCACGCCCCATACTGACAGTAAAAATCATATCAACACTATTATCACGATACATAGGCGTTAATAGTGATTCGATCATGCCGTTATCAAAGTCGGCAAAACGCACCGGGATCATCACAGTTTCGATTTGAGCTTGTTTGCCATTAACATTAAAAGTGACGCCATCTAAAGCCAAGGCTGTTAATCCTGATGGGTTACTTTGATCAATATGCTTATCTAAAAAGAATGGGTCAAAACCTGTGACGAGAATTTTAATTTGGCTTTCGGGTAAAAACTGAATGTCGCTTAAGCCTCTTGAAGACTTCTCAAACGCTTTAATCAAGATGTCACGCTGCCAAGGGACAATATTATAACCCGCATGGGCGGTTTTTAAGGTCTCTCGCATAGCAAGGCGACTCCAATATAGGCCGCGATCATCGTGTTTGCCTGACTGAACATCGGCTACCGCTTGCTGCCATAGTTGGGTGCCTTGGGCTGCGACCATTTGGGTAATGACTAGCTCATCAGTTGAGTTAACCAGCTTGTTACCTAAGCTGCTATTAAAGTGTTCATATTGATTAACCACGGCAGGCATTGAGCTCAGGGCTGTGGGTAAACGTAACTCTTCAACGTCTCGTTGTATGCTGAAGCCTTGGGCAACAGTAGGGGCTGAAGTTAGCAATAAGGCAGTAAAAGCTGCCAAAGCAGTACGGTTAAATAAGGGGGCAAACAAGGGCTTGAACATGACTATTCCTTTAGGATGTTTTATTTTTATGAGTTTAATTTAACACGGCTTTAGCACTAATTCATTATAGATTGTAATGACTCTTGGCTACCATATCGTTTCGCGAAAAAATCTAAAAAGGCGCTAATATTACTGGCTAATTGCCGTCTACTTGAATACACCCCGTACACTTTGAAGGGTTCCATAGGCCACTCTTGCAGTAATGGCACTAAACTGCCTGCTGCCAGTTCTTGCTTACAGCTATTATTGGATAGCATGGCGATACCAAAATCATCTTGAGCGAGGCGTTTGACCATACTGGCACTATTGACCCTGACCTTGCGTTTAAAGGTGGCCATGGTTTTGCGATTGCCTTTACCTACCGGCCAAATAGGCGCCGACATGCTGGTGCCTAATAATATGCCACTGTGCTGGGCCAGCTCTTGAGGGGTTGCTGGTGTGCCTGATTTTTTGAGATATCCAGGGCTTGCAACTAATATAGGTTGGCGTTCAAACAATAACCGCGCCACTAAGTCAGAAGATTCTAATGGGCCATATTTTATGGCAATATCATAACCTTCGCCGACTAAGCCAACATTACTGTCGGTGAATTGAACGTCGAGCTCGATGTTGGGATAAAGGCGCATGAAGCTACTGCAAAGGGTGGCAATGACGTCTTGAGAGAATGACACCGGAATGGCAATCCGCAATGAACCGGAGATATCGCTATGGGTATTTTCGATAATGGCTTTGGCGGCTTCAATTTCTTGGCGGATAGAATCACAATGTTGATAAAACAAAGCACCAATTTGAGTCAGACTTAAATTACGGGTATCACGTTGCAGCAAGCGTACACCAAGTTGCTCTTCTAGCTGAGCGACTTTACGACTTATGGTTGATTTTGGCTGGCCAATATCTCTGGCCGCCTGGGAGAATCCTTTTGCTCTAACTACTGCTGCAAACAGCATCATACCGTTTAAATCAGGCACCTTAGCCTCACTGTCTCAAAAATGGAACAAAGCGTCCCCAATAGTTTAATGGTAATTGTACAGGGAACAAAGTTATATTTACCGACTAAAAATTTTAGAGGCTATATAAGCAGAGGATCTAAGGATGACTAGCAAAAAGCAGCCCGTACACAAGACATCGGCACAATCGGCTGACCCGCTCTTTCTTAAAGCGGAGCATTTAGCTAAAGATTTTTCATTATTTCCAGCTCACAGTAAGCAAACTTTAGCTGAAGAAATCAAAGGATTGTTATCTGAAGATGCGATCCAAGCAAATTTAAAAGAACTGTCGACCTTAGATGTCGATAGTTATGTGGCTAAAGTTATTCAACCGACTTTAGATAAAAACCGCCCAAGTGCAAAACGTGTTATCGCTGATCTAAAAGGTAAGTTGATCACTGAGTTTCACTTAGGTTCTTTTTACAGTGCTGAAATTGAATTAAATTTCGGTTCACGTACTCGCCGCATTGCTTTTATCGCCCAAGAAAGAACCTCGGCAAACGGTGCGTGGATGCCTGAGCATCATTTAGCTGCATGTAAAGCGATCCGTCACTTTGCTGAGTTATCAATGCCAATCGTTTACTTAATTGATACTCCTGGCGCCGATGCGGGGGAAGTGGCTAACAGCCAAAACCAAGCCCATACCATTTCAAAAGCCATTGCAGAAAGTGCCAATGTTGACGTCCCAACTGTCGGTATCGTGATCGGCGCAGGTTACTCTGGTGGCGCGATTCCATTAGCGGCGGCAAACATCTTATTGTCATTACGTGACGGTATTTTTAACACTATTCAACCGCAAGGCTTACAAAGCATTGCCCGCAAGTACAACTTGTCATGGCAAGAATGTGCTAAGTCTGTGGGGGTATCACCAGAAGAGTTGCTTTCTGCTGGTTGTATTGACGGTATAGTTGATTTTTCTCCTTATGATAAAGACGAGCGTCAGCATAACCTGCGCCGCGCGATTATCAGTGGTATTGAAGCGGTAGAAAATGCAGCCATCACTTTTGTACGTGAATCTGACGATTTACGAGAGCATTATGATCGTAGTTTAGCGCGCTATTTAGACCCCTCTAAAAACCTTTCAGCCTTAGAAAATAACCAAGGCTTAGCTGTGGCGAACAGTCCAACCATGCACCACAATGTGTTTGGTAGTGCCTATCGTTATTTGCGTTATCTCACTGTGCGCAGTCGTATTCATTCAATTTCGGTTGAACAGTATGGCCGTTTGTCGAAAGTGAGTGTACCTGAAGGTGATTTACTGGCGCGTATTCAGCAAGAGCAAGACAGTGTATTTCAATCTTGGTTAGCGACGCCTGATAAATTAGTTTACGACGAAGAGTTGAATAAGCTTTGGGGCACTTTTGATGCCAAACGTAGCGAGATTTCAGCTGAACGTAACGTGATCACTCGTTTCATCTTAGGTGAGCCGAAAGAGAACTATAAGAAAGCCCGTAAGGCATTGCTCTTTAACATCGGCTGGTCTTTGTATCATCGCTGGAAAGGTAACTCAGCTAACAACTTCAAAGGCTTAATTAAGCACCTTGAATCATTGCCATCATCTACTACTCAAGCGCCTTGGCCTGAGCTGAATCAACTGACTGTACTTGATATTGTGGTCAATGATGAGTTGCGTGAAGACTTCATTTGGCAATGTCATAACGTATTAATCTTTAATGCACTATATGACAATGTGGTGGTTAACTTAGCGTCGATTTCCAAAGAAGCGATGATGTCTAAGAGCTTGTCACGTGAATCAGTTGATAAGTTATTGCATAACGCCATCGATACTGCGTTATCAAATAATGATGAAGCCAACGATAAGAGCAAGTTCTATAAATGGCTTAAATTCTTCATGGCGCAATCTAACCGTGCAGAACTGTTAACCCGTGTAGAGCAATGGAAGAGTGTCGGTTTCCCGCAATTAAACGACAGTTTATTTGTTATCTTAACCTACTTCTTTGAGCGTTTATTGCCAGAGTATTTCGACAGTGAAGAAGATCAATCTAAGTACACAGGTGCTATCAACCCTGTGCGTATTGGTCGTCGTAAAGATTTCTGGAACCGCCTCACCATGGGCTACCAAGATCTACTGATCCAAAAAGTCCTTCGTGATGAAAAGCGCCAAGGGAAAATGGGTTGGGAAAATATTATTGGTAAGTTCTTCACCGAATTTGAAGAGCTTAATGGCGATAAGATGTCTGCCAACTTGCTCAACTTCCCAGGTTTCCGTTTATCTATTGAAGATGCATTAGACAAAGGCATTCGCCCATGTGGTTTAATTACCGGTTTAGCTGACTTTGATAATAACGGTCAAACACTGCGTGTCGGTGTTGCGGTATCAAACATTGCCTTCCAGGCTGGTGCGTTTGATATGGCCAGTGCTGAGAAGTTCAGCGCGCTATTAATTGAATGTGCTAAGCGTAAATTGCCAGTGGTTTGTTTTATCAGTTCTGGTGGTATGCAAACCAAAGAAGGTGCAGCGGCACTATTCTCAATGGCTGTGGTTAATGACCGTATCACCCGTTTTGTACGTGATAATGAATTACCGGTATTGATGTTTGGTTTTGGTGATTGTACCGGTGGCGCACAGGCAAGTTTTGTGACCCATCCGTTAGTGCAAACTTATTACCTATCAGGCACTAATATGCCATTTGCTGGTCAAATGGTGGTGCCTGCATACTTGCCATCAACAGCAACGCTATCTAACTACTTATCTAAAGTACCGGGTGCGATGACGGGCTTAGTGCATAACCCATTCACCGATACTCTTGATAGCCAATTATCAAGTATTGATCCGTTAATGCCACTGCCAACATTGCATGCCCAAGAGATCATTGCTAAAGCGGTATCAACCTTAGTGCCTGAAGTTAAAGCCATTGAAGAGAAGATTGTTCAAGACGATCCTCGTGCGTTAATGAAGCCGATTGATAAAGTGCTTATCCATGCACGTGGTTGTACTGCGGTTAAGTTGATCCGTAAAGCCCATGACAACAAAATTAATGTTGTTTTGGTGGCATCAGATCCTGATATGACCTCAGTGCCTGCAGACATGCTTAAAGTGAACGATAAGCTGGTTTGTATTGGTGGTAACACCTCTGATGAGAGTTACTTAAATGCCTACTCTGTCCTGAAAGTGGCAGATTACGAAAACGTTGATGCGCTTCACCCTGGTATTGGCTTCTTGTCAGAAAGCCCGCAATTTGCTGCTTTATGTGTTAACAATGGCGTAAACTTTGTTGGCCCAAGCGTGCATTCGATGACGACTATGGGTAACAAATCAAACGCGATTAAAACCTCACAAGGCCAAAACGTGCCTGTTGTGCCGGGTAGCCACGGTATTTTGACCAACGCCGAGCAAGCGGTAAACGTAGCGCTTGAAATTGGTTACCCTGTATTGCTTAAAGCGGTACAAGGTGGTGGTGGTAAAGGCATCCAAGTGGTAACTAAAGCTGAGGACATGATTGGTTTGTTCCAAAAGACTTCAACTGAAGCGGCTGCAGCATTTGGTAACGGTGACCTTTACCTTGAGAAATACGTCACCTCATTGCGTCATATCGAAGTGCAGTTACTGCGTGATAAGTTTGGTAACACCAAAGTGTTGGGTATTCGTGACTGTTCAGTGCAACGTAATAACCAAAAAGTGATTGAAGAATCGGGTTCAACCATGTTGCCTGAAGAGCTTAAGCAACGGGTACTTGAATACACTCGTGCATTAGGTGACGCCACTGATTACATGGGTGCGGGTACGGTTGAGTTTATCTACAACCTTGATGCTAACGAAGTGTACTTCATGGAAATGAATACCCGTCTGCAAGTTGAGCATCCAGTGACTGAAGCAACCTCAGGAATCGATATTGTTAGTGCCCAGTTTGATATTGCTGCGGGTCGCTCAATTGAAGATCTAGAGCCAGTTGAACAAGGTTACGCCATGGAAGTGCGTATTACTGCTGAAAAAGCAGCCCTTGATAGTGATGGTGTACTGCAGTTGTTGCCAAACCCTGGCAAGATCAGTGAGTGCTTCATGCCTGAAAGAGACGATGTTGAAATCATCTCAATTGCTGAAACGGGTAAAGAAGTATCGCCATATTACGACAGCTTAATCGCGCAAATTATTATTCGCGGTGAGTCTCGTGAAGATGTGATCACTAAGATGTCTGCTTACTTAGATGAAGCTTACATCAAAGGTATTGCCACTAACATTCCATTATTGAAGCTTATCCTTAAGGATGCGACCTTCAATCAAGGTGTTTACGATACTAACTATCTACCACGCTTGATGGCTGAGTTAGATGTACCTGCCTTGATTGCTGAAATGGAAGCGGCGGCCGAAACTGTTGGTTTAGATACCGAGTCTTTACGGGTTGCTGAAAGTAACGAGCTTAAAGTGTTAGCCCAAGGAGCTGGTATTTTCTATACCTCACCAGCACCGGGTGAGCCTGACTTTGTTAAAGAAGGTGACATAGTCACAGTAGAGCAAACATTAGCGCTAACTGAAGCGATGAAGATGTTCTCTCAAGTAAGCTTAGCCGGCTTTAACCGTCAAAATGCAGTGCTGTACCCTGAAGATAAAAAGTATCGCATTGAGCGCATTCTAAACGGTAATGGTCAGCAAGTTTCTCAAGGTGACTTACTGTTTGTGATTTTGCCCCTTGATAGCGAATAAGCTTAACGCTTGATTGCTTGATGACACAAAAATCCCTAAAGCTTTTTTAGGGATTTTTTTATGTCCGACAGCGAATTAAATACTTTTGCATCAGTCGACGAAGAACAACTTAAATTCACCTAAATGAAGGCTATTAAGTCAATATTAACCTTGTTGTAGTAACCTAAGGTCAATTTAAACAGCTTAGAAGTAAAAAAACACTATTGTTCGAAAAATAAACGATAAGTTTTATTTCTCTGTTTTATATAAGAAATGTGTATTTTTATCGAATTTATTTATGTAAAATGCGATAAAAATTGCAAGTCCTATTTGCGCTATTGCAGGTTCCAACTTACAATATGCGCCTTAAATAACCTGATGTGCGGTGTGTCTAAGTTTTTACACGCTCCGTCTACCTCTTAACTAATCATTAAAGTTGAATCATGACCGAATTATCCAAATACAGAAACATTGGTATCTTCGCTCACGTTGACGCGGGTAAAACCACGACCACCGAGCGTATCCTAAAGCTAACCGGTAAGATCCATAAGATCGGTGAAGTTCATGATGGTGAATCTACTACTGACTTCATGGAACAGGAAGCTGAGCGCGGTATTACTATTCAGTCAGCAGCAGTAAGCTGTTTCTGGAATGACCACCGTTTTAACGTTATTGACACTCCTGGTCACGTTGACTTCACTGTTGAAGTTTATCGTTCACTAAAAGTGCTTGATGGCGGTGTTGGTGTATTCTGTGGATCTGGTGGTGTTGAGCCTCAGTCAGAAACTAACTGGCGTTATGCTAACGAATCAGAAGTTGCTCGTATCATCTTCGTAAACAAATTAGACCGTATGGGTGCTGATTTCTTACGTGTTGTTAAGCAAACTAAAGATGTTCTAGCTGCTAACCCACTAGTTATGGTTCTTCCTATTGGTATCGAAGATGAGTTTAGTGGTGTTGTTGACCTACTAACTCGTAAAGCTTGGGTATGGGACGAAACTGGCGAAGCTGAGAACTACAAAATCGAAGACGTTCCAGCTGACATGGTAGACATGGTAGAAGAATACCGTGAAATGCTAATCGAAACTGCTGTAGAGCAAGACGATGACCTAATGGAAGCTTACATGGAAGGCGAAGAGCCATCTATGGAAGAAATCAAGCGTTGTATCCGTCAGGGTACCCGTGATATGTCATTCTTCCCTACATACTGTGGTTCTGCGTTCAAGAACAAAGGTATGCAGCTTCTTCTTGATGCTGTTGTTGACTACCTACCTAACCCAGTTGAAGTTGACCCACAACCTCTTACTGATGAAGAAGGTAACGAAACTGGCGAACACGCTTTAGTTTCAGTTGACGAGCCATTCAAAGCGTTAGCATTCAAAATCATGGATGACCGTTTTGGTGCACTAACCTTCGTACGTATCTACTCTGGTAAGATCAACAAAGGTGACACCATCCTTAACTCGTTTACAGGTAAAACTGAGCGTGTTGGTCGTATGGTTGAAATGCAAGCTGATGAGCGTAACGAATTAGATTCAGCGCAAGCTGGTGACATTATCGCTATCGTTGGTATGAAGAATGTTCAAACTGGTCACACTTTATGTGATGTTAAACATCCTTGTACTCTTGAAGCAATGGTATTCCCAGAGCCAGTTATCTCTATCGCTGTAGCGCCAAAAGATAAAGGCGGCAGTGAGAAAATGGGTATCGCTATCGGTAAAATGATTGCAGAAGATCCATCTTTCCGCGTAGAAACTGACGAAGACTCAGGCGAAACCATCCTTAAAGGTATGGGTGAGCTTCACTTAGACATTAAAGTAGACATCCTTAAGCGTACTTACGGTGTTGACTTAATCGTTGGTGAACCTCAAGTTGCTTACCGTGAAACTATCACTAAGGTTACAGAAGATAGCTACACGCATAAGAAACAGTCTGGTGGTTCTGGTCAGTTTGGTAAAATTGACTATGTTATCCGTCCTGGCGAGCAAAATACTGGCTTTACTTTCAAGTCTTCAGTTGTTGGTGGTAACGTTCCTAAGGAATTCTGGCCTGCAGTTGAGAAGGGCTTTGCTAGCATGATGAATACCGGTACTGTTGCTGGTTTCCCGGTGTTAGACGTTGAACTAGAACTTACAGATGGTGCTTTCCACGCAGTTGATTCGTCAGCTATCGCGTTCGAAATCGCTGCTAAAGGCGCATTCCGTCAATCTATGCCTAAAGCTGGCGCACAACTTCTTGAGCCTATCATGAACGTTGACGTATTCAGCCCAGATGACAACGTTGGTGATGTTATTGGTGACCTTAACCGTCGTCGTGGCATGATTAAAGACCAAATGGCTGGTGTTACTGGCGTTCGTATTAAAGCTGACGTACCGTTATCAGAAATGTTCGGTTACATCGGTTCACTACGTACTATGACATCAGGTCGTGGCCAATTCTCTATGGAATTCGCTCACTACAACCCATGTCCTAACAGTGTTGCTGAAAAAGTAATTGCTGACGTTAAAGAACGTGAAGCTGCTGCTAAGAAGTAATTCTAGCGTTTAAGCTTTAATAAAAACCGCTGCAAGCTAATGCTTACAGCGGTTTTTTTATGCTTTAAATTTGAGGATAAAAAATAAAAATTATTAATAAATATAAAACTAATAGCGCTAGCGCTTGGTTAAATAAGCAGCTAACTTTACTCCTAGGATAACGAATTAAGTATTTAATCGTGTTTAAAAGGAGCTTATATGAAACCGCTTTATCTGCTTGCCGCGGCTTTTTCTGTCGCGGTGTGTTTTAATAGTGTCGCCGCTACTCAATCTAAACCTGCTACTGAACATACTCAAAAAGCCAATGCCGCAGTGCTAAAGGCGCTTCCCTTTAACGACAAGCAAGATTTTGACAATGCTAAACGGGGTTTTATTGCTAAGCCTGATGTGGTGACCATTAAAGATGCCAATGGCAATGTGGTATGGGATTTAGAGCAATACAAAACTTATATTAGTGATGACAAAGCCTCCCCAGATACGGTCAACCCCAGTTTATGGCGTAATAGCCAATTGGTACTTCATCATGGTTTATTTGAAGTGACTGATAATATTTACCAAGTACGTGGATTTGACTTAAGTAACATCACTTTCATTAAAGGCGACAAGGGCTGGATTGTATTTGACCCATTAATCTCCCCTGAAACAGCTAAAGCCTCATTAGACTTAATTAATAAGCATATTGGAGAGCGTCCAGTGGTGGCGATTGTTTATAGTCATAGCCATATTGACCATTATGGCGGTGCAACCGGCTTAGCCACAGCTGAAGATGTCGCCAGCGGTAAAGTGCAGGTGATAGCGCCGGAGCATTTCACTGAGCATGCGGTGTCAGAAAATGTCATTGCCGGTAATGCCATGGGTCGCCGTGCGGTATTTATGTACGGCGCATTACTGCCTAGAAATGCCCAGGGCGGTGTAAATGGCGGTCTAGGTATGACAGTATCGACCGGGCTTGCGGGTTTATTAGTGCCTAATAAGGAAATCAAACAGACGGGGACTAAATTAACTATTGATGGTGTTGAAATGGAGTTTCAGTTAACCCCCGGCACTGAAGCACCAGCTGAGATGAACACTTGGTTTCCACAATATAAAGCCTTGTGGATGGCGGAAAACACGACTAATACCATGCATAACATCTTAACCCTTCGTGGGGCGCAAGTGCGAGATGCGCTGATTTGGGCCAGTTTCCTTGACGAGACTATTAGCCTGTGGGGCCAAGAAGCAAAAGTTAAGTTCCAAAGCCATCATTGGCCTCTATGGGACAGTGACAACATTATTCCTTATTTCAAAAAGCAGCGTGATATCTACAAATTCACCCATGACCAATCAGTTAGACTGATGAACCAAGGTTACACAGGTGAAGAAATTTCTGAAATGATCACACTGCCACCTGAATTAGAGCAGAACTGGGCTACCAGAGGCTATTACGGCACGCTGAAACACAATAGTCGCGCTGTTTATCAACGTTATATGGGTTGGTATAACGGTAATCCATCTAACCTTGATAACTTACCGCCAGAAATGGTCGCTAAAAAGTATATGCAGTACATGGGTGGTGAAGCTGAAGTGGTTAAAAAAGCCAAAAACTCTTTCGCTGATGGTGAATATCGTTGGGTTGCTGAGGTGATGAAACATGCTGTTTTTGCTAACCCTCAATCTACTGAGGCTAAAGAGTTATTGGCCGATGCCTTTGAGCAATTAGGTTATCAAGCTGAGTCAGGGCCTTGGCGTTCAGTATATTTACAAGGTGCTTATGAGCTGCGAAATGGTATTCCGTCGGCAGGGGGAACTCAAACCGCAACACCTGATACTATTCGCGCGATGACACCTGAATTGCTGTTTGATTATTTAGCGGTAAGATTGGATTCTGCCAAAGCGGCGGGTAAACAGTTTGATATCAATATTGATTTCACTGATCTTAAAAAGGGTTACAGCTTAACAGTTGAGAATGCGGTATTACACCACAGCTCAAATCAAGTTGAAGACCCGGATGTCGGCTTAGTTATGAGCATGGAAACCATGAATAGCATCCAGCTAAAAGAGATAACCTTTGATGAGGCCATTAAAAAAGGCGATGTAAAAATTAGTGGCGATGAAAGCTTATTCACTGCGTTTTTAGGCATGCTTGATGAATATAACTTCTGGTTTAATATTGTGACGCCGTAAAGGCTTTAGACTTTGAGCCTTAGCTAATGTTGTCATGTTAGCGACAAACTAAAATGCCACTGAGATCCAGTGGCATTTTTATTTTACATCGATATCAAGCTGGATGTAGAAGCTTAGTTTGTGTGGTAATTCTCAACTAATGCTTCTTTATTATCTGCTTGTGCAACATGGCACTGAACACAAAAATAATATTTATCGTCAAATTTTCCATCGGCTTTTACGTGTGACTTGTCGATTGGCGTGGCTTTCATGCGCGCTGCCTTTTCAGTACTGTGACACGTTAAACAACCATTCTTTTTCATAGTGATAGGATAACTATCTCTATGGGGGATCATAGGTGGTTGATGCACAAATGTTCTTTCAATCGCAGTTCCGCGGCTTGGGTAAGTCGCTTTTGCATCTGCAGGAATGGTGTCAGTAATCTGTACATCACCAGCTAGTGATTTTACATTTACTGGTGCAGCAGTTTCTGCTGCTTGTTGACCTGAGCATGCGCTAAGACTGAGCACTATCGCAGCAAGGCTAAGTAATTTCTTCATGGTTTACACTCCTTCATATCCATTATTTTTTGATTAAATGGATAGAGATAAATAGTGATTCAGTGATGCTAAATTTGTTTTCAGCATCACTGTAAGTCAAATTAGGCTTTAACAATCTTCACTGGACACTTCTTGAAATCTGTTTCTTTCGATAACGGATCAGTAGCATCAAGTAATAATTTGTTGACCAGCTGTCTAGCATCAAAGAATGGCATAAACACCACGCCGACAGGTGGCTTGTTACGGCCTTTAGTTTCAACACGCGTTTTCACTTCACCACGTGGAGAAATCACTTTCACTTCATCACCATTTTTCAGGCCACGACTACTCGCGTCTTTAGGGTGCATGAATACCTGTGCATCAGGGTAAGACTTATGCAGCTCTGGTACACGAGCTGTCATACTTGCTGTATGCCAATGCTCAAGTACGCGACCTGTAGACATCCATAGGTCAAACTCTTCATTTGGCTCTTCAGCAGCGGGCTCAAATGGCAGTGCAAAAATAACCGCGCGTCCATCAGGTTTACCGTAGAAGTTATAACCTTCACCAGCTTTAACGTAAGGGTCGCTTCCTTCAACGAAACGACGAACCGTCTCGGTACCATTGACTACAGGCCAACGTTTACCGCGGTTTTCATGATAGTTGTCAAATGCATCTAAATCATGACCGTGTCCACGACCAAATTGAGCATACTCTTCAAATAACCCTTTTTGCAGGTAGAAGCCGAATGCATCGTTTTCATCGTTGTAGTCACCTTTACACTCTGATGACGGGAATTTATCAACGACACCGTTAGCAAATAAGATGTCATATAAGGTTTTTTCTGCATACTCAGGCTTTTTAGCAATTAACTCTGCAGGCCAAACTTCAGAAACTTTGAAGCGCTTAGAGAACTCAACAAGCTGCCATAAGTCAGACTTAGCGCCTTCAGGGGCTTTAACTTGTTGATGCCACATATGAGTACGGCGCTCAGCGTTACCGTAAGCACCTTCTTTTTCTACCCACATCGCAGTAGGAAGAATCAAGTCAGCAGCTGTTGCTGTCACTGTTGGGTATGGGTCTGATACCACAATGAAGTTTTCTGGGTTGCGGAAACCTGGGTAAATTTCATCGTTAATGTTTGGACCTGCTTGCATGTTATTGGTGCACATAGTCCAGTAACAGTTTAGTTTGCCATCTTTCAGCATACGGCTTTGAAGTACAGCATGGTAGCCAGGTTTTGGCGGAATCGTGCCTTCAGGTAGCTGCCATAACTTTTCAGTGATTGCGCGATGTTTAGGGTTTGCTACAACCATGTCTGCAGGCAAACGATGCGAGAAAGTACCCACTTCACGTGCTGTACCACAAGCTGAAGGTTGACCTGTTAATGAGAACGGGCTGTTACCTGGCGTGGCAATTTTACCTGTTAACAAGTGAATGTTATAAAGCATGTTGTTTGCCCACACACCACGAGTATGTTGGTTAATACCCATAGTCCATAAGCTCATGATCTTGATGTTAGGATCAGCATACGCTTTTGCCATTTCGATAAGGTTTTCAACTGGTACGCCACTCATTTCAGATGCGTATTCAGCAGTATAAGTACTGACAAATTTTGCGTATTCTTCAAAAGAGATAGGCTTAGATTTGCCGTTACCTGGGTTTTTCGCTTTCTGCTCTAGAGGATGCTCAGGGCGAAGACCGTAACCGATATCAGTCACACCTTCTGCAAAGTTAGTATGCTTGCTGACGAAGTCTTTATTAACCGCATCGTTTTGGATGATATAATTGGCAATGAAGTTCAAGATAACTAAGTCAGATTGCGGCTTAAATACCATAGGGTTGTCGGCAAGTTCGAAGCTGCGGTTTTCAAATGTCGATAACACATGGACTTTACTGCCTTCATGGCTTAAACGACGGTCAGTTAAGCGTGACCATAGAATAGGGTGCATTTCTGCCATATTGGCGCCCCAAAGCACGAAGTGATCTGCAGCTTCGAAGTCATCATAGCTACCCATTGGCTCATCAATACCAAAGGTACGCATGAATCCACCTACCGCAGATGCCATACAGTGACGGGCATTAGGATCGATGTTGTTGGTAAGGAAGCCCGCTTTGTGTAATTTAGATGCCGCGTAGCCTTCCCAGATAGTCCATTGGCCCGAGCCAAACATACCTACCGATGTAGGGCCTTTTTTGGCAATACTGGCTTTCCACTTGTCAGCCATGGTATCAAGGGCAACATCCCAGCTTACTGGGGTAAATTCACCTTCTTTGTCATACTTGCCATCTTTCATTCTTAATAATGGCGACGTAAGGCGGTCTTTGCCGTACATAATTTTAGAGAGGAAGTAGCCCTTAACACAGTTAAGACCTTTGTTGACAGGGCTTTCTGGGTCGCCCTGAGTCGCAACAACTTTGCCACCTTTGGTACCCACTAAAACACTACAACCCACACCACAGAAACGACAAGGGGCTTTGTCCCATTTTATTTCTGCAGACTGCTCTTCTGCTTGAACCATTTTTATTGGTAAAGCAAGTCCAACTGCCGAAGCGGCTGCGGTAGCTGCATTGGCTTTTAGAAACTCGCGACGGCTTATGCTCATGGTGTTTCCTCACTCTTAAATGTATGTAGACAGTATTTTTAAAACTATCTTTGTTTTTATTTACCAAGGTTTTTATTAACAAAAAACTTAACTATCATTGAGTCTAAACCGCGCATTTTTCATGGGTATACCCCAGACTGAGTATACGGGCTGTTTATTGCTGTAGATCACACTAGTAAGTGTGATCTAAAGCACGTTTTTCAATTTGCTCAATTACTTAATTAGCAAATGTAAATTTAATTCTTACGGATTATTGATAGTTAATGGTAAAAGTATAGGACAGATATAGAAAAATCCGTCCTATAGAAGTAGCAGCTTCTATAGGCTTTAAAAAGCGAGGAAGAGGCAAAATTGACTTTGAACATCAATGGTGCTAATAGCCCGTTAGCTCCATATATCCATTACCAGAATGACTGCCTGATACGCTGATCGGGCCTTCCCAATAAGAGATTGTCAGTGGCATATCACTGTTGGGGTTAAGTGCTTTAACGGTGACATCAATATCTTCGCTAGTAATGCTAACCTGCCAACTAATTGGATAGCGACCACTGTCAGTTTGTTGCCAGCTAAGCGGGGTAACTTTTATGTCGTTTGGGTGTGACTTACTATTAATATTTCTGCCGTTACCGTCGAAAAACATTCTGCGGGCACTAAAAAAGGCCTCACTATTACTGTTTCTTAGTTGAAAAAGCATTAGCGCAGAGCCATCATCTAGGCGAATAGAAAACCAGTCCCAGCCTTGCTGGCTTTTAGTAAGGAATTGCGAGCTCCACTCCCTATCAAGCCAAGCCTTTCCTGTGACTATTTCAGTTTTACCATCACGGTTAATAGAACCTGTTAAATCAATAAAAGGCTGGCTGTAATAGTAAGAAGCAACTTCGCCGTTAGGGCTTTTAATACTGTAGCCGTTATCGCCTTGTAGGTTCATTGGCGCGTTACTGGTTAATGATAATTGGTAGCCAAATTTTTCAGTGTTAACCGTTAAATTTGCCGAAAATAACGCATTTGTTTCACTGCGCCACTGCCAATCATCTAACGCGATGGTGAGAGGGTTAGGACTAACATGGGCCAGTTGTGGATGGGCGCGAGACCATTTCTCTTTGGCTTGATGCTTGGATGCTGAGGTTAATGCAGCGTGTGACATAAACATTTGATTAGTAGCCCAGTTGTTTGGCGCGGCAGTATCAGCAGCAGACAGCGCAATTCTGAATTGAGTCCATTGAAGCCCTAGCTCTTCACCCGCCTCAGTGGTCATATTGGCCGTTAAATACCACCACTCTTGCCTAAATTTATCATGGCTTAAATGATCTCGCGGGAAATTGAGTTGATGATCTGGCAGTACTTTGGCGTATTGCTCAAGGCTGTCAGCGTCTTGCGTTAATAGGCTGCCCATACTGGCTTTGTTATCTGACTCTGCTGTTGAATTAGGCTGACAACCCATTTGGCTCAGACAAGCTAACAGTAACCATATTGCGATAAAAGCTGACTGTCGTAGCTTTAGCACTGGGTCAATCTGTCGCTTTATGTTGGCGCTGGTTATCGGGGCGTTATACATTATAAAGCCTCTTGCTGAAGGTTATGAATAAGTGATTTACGGGTTTGCCAGTAAAGTGGGATCGCGATGGCAACGGCGCTGGTAGACAGCGCAATTAACACCACTCGGGCATAAGCTTGCCAATCCCATAGCATGGCAATACTCCAACCAAAGGCTTGTAAAGTGACTTTGTTGATAAGTAAGTAACCCAGTACAGCACCTGTTGGCAGCGCCACTAAACAGGTGAGTAATACAATAAACTGCATTTGAATGAACATCATAAATCGCAAGCGTGCTTTGCTCACCCCAAGGGCATATAGTTTGGCTAGTGGTGCTTGTCTGGCTTGGGTTAGCATTAAGCATGCACTGAATAATCCAATGGCAGCCACCATTAAGGTGAGGCTATTGAGCACCATGGTGATAGAAAAGGTTTGCTTAAACATGGCTATGGCTTGCTGCTTAATTTTGGCTTGGTTATACATTTGCGCTGTTGAAATTAGCTTGCTATTAACGAGTGATTGTTCAAGCTCGTTTATATCGCCATCATAGCTGGCAGCGATACTTTTAGCTTGTTTAGGCAATTGTAATTGTTGCCATAGTGTATTACCAATTACGACCTGACCCTTAGGGTTACCATAATCAAAGAAGATAGCGCCAATGGTCACGGGGTGTTGATTCGTTTTTGCTGACATGATTGGCAATGTAAAGCTATCGCCAATTTGTAACTTGTATTTAATCGCAATGGGCTCACTTATCATCAACTGATTACCCTGAGTAAATTCAGCCCAGAAGTCATCTGATTGCTGTTTTAGCGAACTGACAATCTTAGTTGAATACAAATCGCGACTCACAAGTTCAACGGGCATATTTTGATAACTGCTATTTACTGTCCACTGTGAATATATACCAGTGACCTTAGGCTGCTTCTCTAAGAAAGACGCAATATCAGTGATGTTTTCGCTTGACGGGCGCATGTATAAATCTGCATGAAGGCGGCTTTCAAGCCAGGTTTTTAAGGTAACTTCAAAACTGCCCACTAGGGTATTCATCGAAATGTTCGCGGTTAGCGCCAATAGCATCGCCATCATGGCTAACGATAACGGCCCGATTAACTCTTTGGTTTCTGCCATCATGTATTGCCATAATCCTGCCGGAAAATACTTAGCCAAACTACTACTGACATAATGCAGTGTTAATGGCAGCAATAGTGGGATAGCGACAATAACAATCCCCATCAGTGCGAGGCTAAATTGATATTGCTCAGTAAACGGAAACAGTGCAGCGCAAATGGTTAATGCCACTATCGCGATGGCAAACAACCAGCGTTGGGTGACCAGCAAACTGCTTGCTTGATTATGTTTGGTGCCAGCTCGGGCGAGGGGTTGTTGCGTTAATTGTCGATACAGTGGCAGGCAGGCGAGTAAACCGGCAAACAAGGTTAACACTATGGCTTGGGCAAACCACTGCCATTGCCAGTTGCCGGGCATTAGCCGAGCGCCATAAAGCTGCTCTAGTGTCATGGCGACCATAGGTTGTAGCCAGACGCTGAGTTGCAGCCCCAGAATAAAGCCTAAGCTTGCACCAATGATCACCAGCACAATGAGCTCAGCGACCAGTGCTAGCATCACATTATGCTTATTAATCCCTAATTGCAGTAATTGTACTAATAATTTTTGCCGCTTCATCAAACTGTAGCGCACGCCGTTATAAGCGATAAATAGCCCTACCACAAAAGCCAGCATACTCATGGCGTTAAGGTTTAAGTGAAAACTACGGGTAAGCTCTTGTAGCGCCTGGCCTTGATCTTGTTCTGTAATACTCGCCTGTTGCTGTAATAGATTTTGACTATTGATTTGCTCAATCAGTGGCTCAGCAGGATCAAACAAAGCAATATAAGACAGCTTATTGGGTTGGTCTAATAGGATTTGCGCTAAAGAGATATCAGCGACAATGGCATTACCTAAGCCATAATCATCATCGACACTGATCACTTCGAGCTTGATAGTGTTAGCGGCTTTATCTTGTGGGTTTTGTAAATAAAACCACCCGTCTTTTGCTATGTTATCCGCTAGGGATTGGCTCATTAACAACACATTGCTGCCTGCTAATAGCTTATCCAGTGGAATATTAATGGGCGTTTTGCTGTTGGTATTCGTTTGAGCTTCAGATGAATGGTTTTGTAAGTTAACTGCAGCAAATAAATCGCTGCCTTGAATTTGCCAGCGCCGCCCCTTATCGTCGACTGCAAGGCCATTAATCACAGCTAAAGCATTACTGATCCCGCTTTGACGCAATCGGAAATAGACCTGCTCATTAATGAGTTGTTGCCCTGCGGCTGGGGTGATCAGCAAGCTTGCCCGTTGACTTAATAGTTCGGTGGCTTCGCTGTAACTTCTTACTGCATTTTCATTGGTAGACTTGACGCCTATTAGCAAGGTGACTGCGAGGAGGATACCGAGAAGAATGGCACCAGCTTGTAATGGCGAATGGCGGTAGTGGGCAAAGAAGATTTTTAGTGACAACAGCCATTGTTTGACAGTGATGTCTTGAGCCTGATTACTCATGAATATGGCCTTTTTCTAAATGCCACCTGCGTTTCATATAGCCCGCACAGGTTTCACTGTGGGTTACCATCAACACCGTGGTATTTGCAGCCATGGTAAGCTGGCACATTAGCTCCATTACTTGCTGACCTGCAGCTTCATCTAAATTACCGGTTGGCTCGTCTGCTAGTAATAATGCCGGTTTGTGGATTAACGCTCTGGCAATGGCAACGCGTTGCTGCTGACCACCCGATAAGGTTTCAACAGGTCTTGTTAAAATGTCACTAATCCCAAGCTGCGTAATAAGCTCATCGCCCCAATCACTCCACTTTTGATTATTAAGCTGTAATACAAAACGGATATTATTGATAACATTAAGCGGGGTGAGTAAGTTGAATTGTTGGAAGACAATACCAAGTTGGGCGCGCCTAAACTGGCTCCATTGACTATCTTGCCACTGCGCTGCTTGTTGGTTCATGAGTTGTAACTGACCAGAATCAATTTTCTCAAAACCGGAAATGATATTAAGTAGGGTGCTTTTGCCCGTGCCGCTGGGGCCGGTTAGCGCAATGGTATCACCACGATGCAGGGATAAATCGACACAGTTAAGCACCTGATGGAGTCTATCGCCATCGTTAAAGCCTTTGGATACTTGCGATAGTTGGGTGATCACTGCTGTCATTAGCGTCTCTGGTATTACTTGTAATTACATCATCATACGACAAATAAAATTACTTAGATCGACTTTTCATTGAAATAACCCGTTTATATGTTGATTTTGAAATAATAAAAAAGGCTGAAGAATGAGAAGTAACCTCATCCATCAGCCTTTATTTAATGTTACGGTTAGTAGCCTTTGTTGGCTTTAACCCATATAACCGTTTAAGTTAATCTTCTAACGAATAAGGTAGCGGCTTCACCACTAGCTCACTTTGGTTGTCATTTTTTACTCTTAGTTTTGCATCATTTGGCGTATCGTTAGCCAATACTGCGGTTAATAGCACTTGGCCATTAAATTCAACCGCTTCGATAACTTTACCCGCTCGAAGAAAGCCATCTTCTGAGGCAATTTCAATTTGAGTTTCACTGCTGACAGTTTCAGAGGCACTACCGGATAGAATATACAGGGCGCGTTTATTACCACCGCGGTACTTCATTCTGGCAATGGTTTCTTGGCCCATGTAGCAGCCTTTTTCAAAACTAATACCGTTTACCGCCTGTATATTACACATTTGTGGTACAAACTCACTGCTGTGGTTGTCGTCAATATTGGCGTAACCGGCTTGAATTTCTAATGCTTGCCAAGCTTGGTGGCTAGATAGTGGTTGATTTGAAGCTGTGACTAATTGCTGCGCTTTTTCAGCTGATGTAATCACTATGAAGCGCTCAGCATCTTTTAAAATAATAGCGCCTTCAGCGTGAGTAACTTCATGTTCAATCCGTCCAAATTGCTGCTCAATAAACTCTGCAGCCTTCGTACCAGCAAAGCCTAAAATAACTTGCTTAGCAGTGACATCAGTTAATTCCGCTTTACTGAACACCGCATATTTCTGCCATGAGGCCAAACTTAGCGGTAATACTGATGCTGGCATTAAAATAAAAAGGCTTTCAGCAATTGTGTAGGTTCTAAAGCTAGCAATCATCTTACCCTTAGGATCGCAATGGGCGCCCCAGCGCCACTGAGTTTCTGTCAGCGATACGATATCGGTAGTGACTTGGCCGTGAATAAAGGTTTTACCTTGCTCACCGGTCACTTCAATTAAACCTAAGTGGCTTAAGTTTGAAACCAGTAAGTCGGGCGTTGAAGTTAAGTAATCCCAGTTTGGCTGTGTGGTTGCGAGTGTCATAAAATGATCCCTAAGGTGAGCAACAAAGATAAGCTTTGAGTGTAACGGAATTCAGTGAGGCTCAAAAGAAAAAGCTATCTTCAATTAATTGAAGATAGCTTTAATTCACAATTTAACTGCGAGATAAGCCTAAGGTTAAATCGTTCACCGACTTAGCTTGAATTAAAACAATACGCGGGTACGAATAGTACCTTCAATTGCTTTTAACTCGCCCAGCGCTTGTTCGGCTTGGTTTGAATTGACTTCCATGACCACGTAACCAATATCTGCAGTCGTTTGTAGATATTGCGCAGCAATGTTAATGCCTTTTTCTGAAAACGCTTGGTTAATTTTAATCAACACACCTGGACGGTTGTGGTGAACATGCAATAAGCGCGAGGTGCCTTTATGTTGTGGCAATGACACTTCAGGGAAGTTAACCGCAGACACAGTTGAGCCATTATCAGAATATTTAGCCAGCTTACCCGCGACTTCAATACCGATATTTTCTTGAGCTTCAGCAGTACTACCACCAATATGCGGGGTAATAATGACGTTATCTTGTCCACGTAGTGGGCTAATAAATTCGTCATCATTTGACTTAGGCTCAACTGGGAATACATCAATTGCAGCGCCTGCAATATGGCCTGACTTTAGGGCATCAGAAAGCGCATCAATATCAACCACAGTGCCCCGTGATGCATTGATAAAAAAGCTTTTTGAACGCATTTGTTCAAACTCTGTCGCACCAATCATATTTTTAGTTTGCGCAGTTTCTGGTACATGCAAGCTGATAACGTCTGCTTCATTCAATAGTGTTTCCATTGAATGGATTTGGCTGGCATTACCCAGTGGCAACTTGTCTTCAATATCGAAAAATACCACCCGCATACCGAGGGTTTCAGCCAAAATACCCAGCTGAGTACCTATATGGCCGTAACCAATGACCCCTAAGGTTTTACCGCGCACTTCATAGCTACCATTGGCACTTTTTAACCAACCGCCACGGTGGGCAAGGGCGTTACGCTGAGGAATACCGCGCATCAGCATGATGATCTCACCTAACACTAGCTCAGCAACACTGCGAGTGTTTGAGAATGGCGCATTAAAAACGGGTACGCCTAACTTCTCAGCAGCGGCAATATCAACTTGGTTAGTACCAATACAGAAACAGCCAATCGCGACTAGTTTTTCAGCATGGTTCAACACTTCAGCGGTTAATTGGGTGCGCGAGCGCAGGCCGACAAAGTGAGCATCTTTAATTGAGCGCAGCAACTGGTCTTCAGGAAGGGAAGCTTTGTGATATTCAATATTGGTATAACCTGCACGCTTAAGTACATCGACTGCAGTTTGGTGGACGCCCTCCAACAGCAGGATTTTAATCTTATCCTTGTCAAGCGAGTGTTTTGCCATGGTGTGGGTACCCTCTTATCAATAGTTATGCTTATGTTATGCTGACATTAATGCGCAACCAAAATAGCATTATTTATTGCCATTGTAGAGGGCTAGATGGCTAAAGACTGTGATCTTGGTTTAGAACAATATCATCTAAAGGGAATGTATAGTGAATAAGAAAGTTATATGGGTGGTTATTTTTGCTGTCGTGCTCGTTTGGTCGGTGAGTTCACCTAAAGATATGTTTACTTGGTGGTTAGAAGCACTGCCAGCATTAATCGCCTTACCCATCTTATTTTTTACCCGTAATAAATTCCCCCTAACACCCTTAGCTTACTTATTGATTTTGTTACATTGCTGCGTGCTCATGGTCGGAGCTAAATATACCTATGCCGAAGTACCACTGTTTGATTGGTTGGCTGATGTGATGGGTAGCGAACGTAATAATTATGACAAAATCGGCCATCTTGCTCAGGGGTTTATTCCGGTCATACTGGCAAGAGAGGTGATGCTAAGAAATCACGTCTTACAACCGGGCTATTGGTGTCAGTTTCTATCAGTTTGTTTTGTATTGGCATTTTCTGCTTTTTACGAACTTATTGAGTGGTGGGTTGCAGCTGCAACAGGTGAGAATGCGGAGGCGTTTTTAGGCACTCAAGGCTATGTGTGGGATACACAGTCAGATATGTTTATGGCACTTATAGGTGGTATTAGTGCATTAGTCTTGCTCACAAAGGTACATAATAAGCAGTTAGCATCACTTTAATCAGCTACATTTATAGATCTTGTGACTGTTAAGTTTATTTTTACTTGTTTTATTTTTGGTAACGGCTTGGTTTGCGAGCACTTAATCTATTAATGAGTACTTAAGTATTGCAGAAATACTTTATAGACTAGTTAAAATGCCTTATGGGCTAGTTAAAATGTACTATTATTGCATTATGTTGTTATTATGTTATCAATGTTTCAGGAAGAAACTCGTATAGCCGAGAGATACAGAATACTTTTCAGGGAGAAAAGTGATGAATTCGAATATTGATGAATTAGTCTTCTTACACCAGGTTGCAGCGCCTTGCAACTTGGCTATTTTAGCTGAGTCGATAGGGTTAAAAACCAGGGTAGTGAAACACCCTAGTGAACTTGAAGTAGAACATAATACTAATTGTTTCTATTTGATCGCCCAAAAGGGGGCCGCGCTGGATAGCAAAGGCATTCCGCTGTTGGTATCACGGCTAGTTAATCATGTCCCTGTCGCTTTATATCAAGTTGAACGGGGCTCGTTAGATCAGGAGTCTGCACTATTGTTAGGTGTAAGAGGCTTACTTTATGCCGACCAACGTATGGATTTAATGTTGACCGGGTTACGTAAAATGGTAGCTGATGAGCTTTGGTATGATCGACCGCTAATTAGCAAAATTTTCCGCCGACTAGTACAAAAACTTGATGCTAATACAGAAATCCCCCCAGATACTATCGCAATGCTGCAAATGCTCACTAATCGTGAAAGAACCATTATTCAGCTAGTTTCAAGCGGTGCAAGGAATAAAGAAATAGCCCACAGGCTTTGCATTAGTGAGCACACGGTAAAGGCACATATCTCTTCCATCTTTAGGAAAACCCAATCTCGCAATCGGGTCGAGTTACTGCGTTGGGCACAAACTTATCAAGCCCATTTTGAGTTCGCTTAACTTAGGTTATTTACCCGCTTTAAAATAATTTAGAGATGTTATTAAGCCAGTTGCTAGTTGTAACTGGTTTTTTTGTTTGTTTCGGCAATTATTTCATCGTGTAAAATTAATTTATGAGCTTATGTCATAAAATTGCACAGAATTCGCTTAACGTAATGAAAACAATAAGCTTTGCCAGTGGAGGAGATATTAAAGTAAATATATAGGGAGCAATGTGCTCCCTATATTCAGTAAGAAAATTTTCTATAAATTAATTCTGGTAAATTGCTGCAGAATTAAAGTTTCCGGTTTGGACTACAGTGGCAATATCATTAGTGCCAATTTGCATGCCTGTAACCGTATTATCATTACCAATTTGGGTTACATTTAATGTATTCATAGTACCATCAATTGCAAAGTAACCATCATCTCCACCAACCCAGTTACCGTCGCCTAGCTGAGAAACGGTAATTGAGTGGTCATCACCAAAGGCGACTATATCAGTTAAGTTAAAATCACCTTCTTGGCTGATATCAACAGTCTGATTTGAACCGACATTTGAAATAACGGCTTCGTTATCATTGCCTGTTTGGCTCATATCAACTGTATTGTTATCTCCAACGGTTTCTGAATATGCAAAGTTAAGTTCACCTGAGGAAGTGATAGTGACCTCATTATAGAAGCCATCAGCTACAAAAGCAGTGTAGTTATCTGCACCACTTTGATCTACAGATATAACATTCTCATCACCATAAACAATAAACTCAGTTAAATTGGCATCACCAGTTTGTACGACTTCAATATCGTTAAGCGAGCCATTTAAAATAGCAATATTAGCGCCGCCCACTTGGTTACCAAAACCATCTTGACTAATAGTAACGTCATTATCGTCTCCAAAAGAAAACTCTATTGTTGCGCCGTTATTAATGCCAGTTTGGTCGATAGTAATATCATTTAAAGAGCCTGATAAGCTTGCTACTACAGCAGTGTTATCATCGCCTGTTTGGCTAAAATCGAATGTATTATTATCACCAAATACACCTAAAGCAGCACCAAAGTTGTTATCACCAAGTTGGTTTACAAATAGTTCATTACCATCGCCAGCATTTAGGCTGCCTGAATCGGAAACGATACCTGCTTGGTTATTTACACCATCTTGCATTATGGTTGCACTATTACTATTACCTTCAACAGCGAATACCGCTAAGTTAATCGCACCGTACTGGGTTACTTCTGCAGCGTTTTCATTACCAATAACTTCGATGATACTTTCGTTTTGAGCTCCATCTTGAATAACATCAGCAGTGTTACTATTACCCGTTAGCGATACGTCACTAGTGTTATAAAAGTCAGCCTGCTGAATAGTAACTTGGTTTTGGTCACCTATGATGCCAACGTTTGAAATATGCCAATCATCAACCTGGTTAGTAATGACAGAGTTTCCATTACCTTCAGAGCTAATATAAGATTCTTGCCAGTCCCCTTGCTGGGTTACCTCGGCAAACTGTAAATCACCAATTTGTGTCACGGTTGAAATATGACGCGTGCCAGTTTGGCTTACTGTGGCATCCTGCTCCATGCCCGTTTGAGTTACTGTTGCGTTAGTATTCGAAGCGAATGCCGATTTCTCTGCAGCTGTCACCTCTGGTAATGAAAGTCCTGCTGCTGAAACGGGTAATGCTAAGCTTGCTGCAATAGCAAGTGATACTAACGATAATTTCTTTTGCGATTTCATTCTACGCTCCCTGTTTAAATATAGATTTATCTGATTATTAGAAAATAATCGTTTGATAAAGTATTTCGCTTCCTAGTTAACTCATTGTGTCGCCAAAGTGCATAATTTAGCTTTAGGTAACTGAGTACTAATATGCGATCAAGAAGTAACTTCAGCGTGAACTTTTAAAGATCTAACAGTATTTGAAGCACTATAAACCCTCAATAAACACCAATAACTTAAGAGCAGGGTTTGCTTTTAAGTTTATGATTATTAACCCTAAAACTGTTTGGTTTTAGGTTGGTAGAATTTCAAATGATTCTGCTGATGCAGCGCGTTACAAGATTAACTTACGGTGCCCATTGATTTTTCTCAATCGTATAAAAGGTTAGTTTTTTTAGGGGATTAAGATTAAACCTTTAGTGCTACAAAGGTTTAAGTTACTGAATATCATGCTTATATTTGGCTATTTTCGCTTACCACTAATATTGACTAGTCGAATAAGCCTAGTAGTTACTTACTAATTAAAGTTTCAGTGCTTTTATTGTTATACAGCTTGTGGCAACAATTTGATGGCAACAACAAATTCCGGGTTTCACTTCGTGGAAAATCAACTCGCTTTTAAAAATAGCTAATGGAAAAGCTACAGGTGCTGCATTACCGGTTCCGGGAATTATTAATGGAAGATAGGAAGCCACATCATGATTAACAAAATGTCCCCAATTGCATTAGCAGTAACATCTCTATTTGCGTTAAACGCAAGCCCTGTTATTGCTCAAGAAAGTGTAAAGTATAAAAAAGATGAAATTCTCGTTGTTTATAAAGAAAATGTGTCAATCTTTGAACGGTTGTCAGCGCAAAATCTAGTCGCAGGAACAGTCACAGATAAAAATGCTGATGGTATAGATGATAAGTTTAAATACCTATTATCTGGACGATTGGCTAAGTTATCACTTAAAAGCGGTAGTAATGTTGAAAGTGCAATTAAGTTAATTAGTAAGCATCCAGCAGTAAAATATGCCGAACCTAATTATACTTATACGGCAATTGGTATGCCAGACGATCCAAATTTCGTGGAGTTATGGGGCTTAAATAATACCGGTCAAACTGGTGGTGTTTCTGGTGCTGATATCGATGCCGTTACCGCTTGGGACACTACTACAGGTAGTGAAAATGTGGTTATTGGCGTAATTGATACTGGTGTTGATTATAATCATCCAGATCTAGTTGCAAACCTTTGGGTTAACCCTAATGAAATACCCGGAAATGGTATTGATGATGATAACAATGGTGTCATTGATGATGTTAACGGCTTTAACGCTATTACCGGAACTGGTGATCCAATGGATGGCAATGGTCATGGTACCCATGTCTCAGGAACTATTGGCGCACAAGGTAATGATGGCGTAGGTGTTGTTGGGGTTAACTGGGATGTCACTATCATTGGTTGTAAATTTTTAAGTGATAGTGGAACAGGCTCTACAGAAGCTGCGATAGCTTGTATTGATTATTTCACTAATTTAAAAGTGAACCATGGTGTTGATGTTAAAGCGACCAATAATTCTTGGGGCGGCGGCGGATTTAGCCAAGCATTAAAAGATTCTATTGAATCGGCTGGTGATGAAGGAATTTTATTTGTTGCAGCAGCAGGTAATAGCGCTGTTGATAATGATGCAAATCCACACTATCCATCAAGTTATGACTCTGATGTTGTTTTGTCGATTGCCAGTACCGATCACAATGACGATATGTCTAGTTTTTCTCAATGGGGATTAACAAGTGTCGATATGGGCGCGCCTGGTTCTGCGATTTTATCAACCCTTCCTGGAAATAGTTATGGTACCTATTCAGGTACTTCAATGGCTACACCACATATCACCGGCGCTGCAGCACTTGTGTGGTCAATAGCACCTGATATTGACCCTGTCACTATGAAGCAGTTACTAATGGATTCTGGTGATGCTAATGCAGCATTGACTGGCCTAACAGTGGCTGGAACACGTTTAAATGTCGCAAACGCACTGGCAGATGCAGATCCAGATCCATCATTTGCGTTAAGTGTCACGCCATCTTCACAATCAGTTGAAGCTGGCAGTGCCGTTAGTTATGACTTTAGTCTGGGCAGTATTGCTGGTTGGGATGATCAAGTCGCGCTGTCATTTGATGTATCACCAGCATTAGAAGGCATTAGTCTTTCTGCTAACACTGCAGTAGTCGGTGACAGTTTTACGCTTGATGTTGCGACGCTTGAGTCTGCTATTTGGGGAGATTATGTCATTACCGTTCATGCTGATGACGGCATCACTTCGAAAAGTAAAGCTGTTAGCCTAGAAGTCTATCCTGCGGGATTGAATGATTTTGGTTATAGCAATGATACTCCTGTGGATATTTCGGATAATACTACTATCACCAGCACCATTGAAATCGGGGATGAATTACAAATCTTTGGCCTTGATGTGAATGTTGATATTACCCATACATGGATAGGAGATTTAGTCGTAACACTAACATCACCAAATGGCACAGAAGCTATGTTGCACAATCAAACTGGTGGCAGTGCTGATGATATTGTACAGACATGGGCAACTGAGCAATTCAATGGTGAAATAGCATTGGGTACTTGGACATTAACGGTTAGTGATTTAGCGGGTGGAGATAGTGGCTCATTAAATCATTGGGGCTTACTTTTATCGGCTCTGGGGGATGCGAGTCCTACAGCACCAGTGGCAGGCTTTGAATATGCTATTGATGGCTTAACGGTTGATTTTACCGACTTAAGTTCAGACGTTAATGATGACATTGTTAGCTATGAATGGAGCTTTGGTGACGGTTCTACCTCTTCAGATATGAATCCTACATACGCTTATGCGGCAGGTGGAATTTACTCTGTGACATTGGTGGTAACAGACAGTGAAGGTTTAACTGATACAACTGCTATGGATATCGAAGTATTTGATTACAGCATAGACGCTGCAGTTACACGTACTATGGTTTCACGTCGTGGTAGTGCGGCGGTGGACTTATCATGGAGCGGTGCAAACGGTGAAAGTGTTAATATTTACCGTGATGATGTAATGGTATCAACAACGTCGAATGATGGCCGTTACCGAGATCGTTTCACTAATGCACCAGCAGAGGTGACTTATAAAATCTGTGAAACAGACACAACATTATGTTCAGACCCAATCGTAGCTATTTTTTAGTAGTGTTAACCTAAAAAATTAAAACGAAGTTTAAAAAGGGATGGCAGCTGCCATCCCTTTTTTATGGAAATCCTTTAAAGTTAAATAGCTTGGCAGTAGACTGAATTAATTACGTATTACTGGAAGTTGATAAATGAGTATTTGGTTTAGAGAAGTCACCCTTGAAGATTGCGCTAAAATGGATAGTGGGCTCCATGGGAAGGGCACATTAATGAAAACCCTTGGTATTAAAATCACTGAAATTGGCGCAGATTATATGGTGGCGACTATGCCAGCTAACCCTTCAGTACATAACCCTTTAGGCATAGTTCATGGCGGCGCTAATGTGGCACTGGCCGAAACCGTTGCCAGTTATGCGGCGAACTTTGTGGTCGACTTTAAGCATTTTTATTGTGTTGGCCAAGAGATTAATGCCAATCACGTAAAGGCGTCACGTAATGGTGAGTTAATTGCGACGGCAAGAGCGGTGCATATTGGTAAACGTAGCTCAGTATGGGAAGTGCTAATCAATAATTCTGCTGGTGAGTTGTGTTGTATTTCTCGAATGACTGCAGCGGTTGTGGCAAGAAAAGCCAGCACTTAACAGTGAATTATTAACTACACTGAATAAAAGCCCTTAAAAGGAATCGTCAATGGATGCTGCAACAGTATGGGAATGGGTGGGTTATTTAGCCTCTGCCGTGGTGGCTATTTCATTAATGATGGCTAATATAAAAAAATTACGCTGGTGGAACCTTATTGGTGCCGCGCTTTTTGTCGCCTATGGTTTGGCGATAGATGCCATCCCAGTGGCATTAGTGAATTTTTTTATTGTATTGATTGATATTTATTATTTAGTAAAACTGTATAAAGAACCTGAAGCTAGCGCAGAATAAACCCTTTACTTTTTCTTTGGTGGAGAGTATTTGTCGTTTTATCTACGTATATAGTTGCCTTCTAGTTGCACAGGTAATCAGCTTGTAAACTATTGATGCAATATTTACACTTAATTTGGTGTGAGATCAGTAATGACTCAATTGTATTTAAATATCATTAAATGGTGAGGCGAATGCTTCGCCATTTTTTTTGCTAGTGAATCGTAAAAATAGATTGTAGCAATTCATCTTAATCGTTTTAACTTTATTTTCGCTGCGGTTATTATGATTTCAATGAAACGCAGCCAGGAGAAATATCGTGGCGACAGTATTTGATTTAATTGAGCAGTGGCTAGATGTCACAAATCAGGAGTAACAAATGGATAATAACAATTACTTAACTAGCCAAAATGGTGCCCCAATAGCTGATGACCAAAATTCATTATCAGCAGGTGAGCGTGGTCCATTATTATTACAAGATTGGCACTTAATTGAAAAATTAGCCCACTTTAACCGTGAGCGTATTCCTGAGCGAGTAGTACATGCAAAAGGTACCGGTGTTTATGGTACTTTTACCTTAACTAAAGACCTAAGTGATTTCACCTTGGCTGATCACTTTAATGGTGTGGGCAAGCAAACTGAGACCTTCATTCGCTTCTCAACTGTTGGCGGCGAGATGGGTAGCGCCGATGCAGAGCGTGATCCTCGTGGTTTTGGTTTACGTTTTTATACTGCCCGCGGTAATCATGACATTGTGGGGAATAACACTCCGACATTCTTCTTACGTGACGGCATTAAATTCCCTGACTTTATTCATACCCAAAAGCGTAACCCGCAGACTAATTTGAAAGATCCGCAAGCAATGTGGGATTTCTGGTCATTAAACCCAGAAGCCATGCATCAAGTGACTATTTTAATGTCAGATCGCGGTATCCCAGCTAATTACCGTCAAATGCACGGCTATGGTTCACATACTTTCTCATTATGGAATGCCAAAGGTGAGCGTTACTGGGTCAAGTTCCACTTTAAATCACAGCAAGGTGTAGTGAACTTAACTGCAGAGCAAGCGGATATTTTAAAAGGTATTGATCCTGACTCATCGCAACGTGACATGGTTGCAGCTATCGCCGATGGTAACTTCCCTAAGTGGGCTGTAAAAGTACAGATCATGCCAGAAGCAGACGCCAATAATTATGCTATTAACCCGTTTGATTTAACCAAAGTATGGCCACATGCAGATTACCCATTAATTGAAATTGGTGAACTTGAGTTAAATCGTATGCCAGAAAACTACTTCGCTGAAGTTGAGCAAGTTGCATTAGCACCAAGTAACTTGGTTCCTGGTGTCGGCGCTTCACCTGATAAAATGTTGCAAGCACGCTTGTTCTCTTATGCAGATGCTCAGCGTTATCGTATTGGAACTAATTACAACCAATTACCGGTAAATTGTCCTCATGCCGCTAAAGCTAACCATCATCAACGTGCAGGGGCTATGGCAGGGACACAATGCCCATATAACGGCAGTCAAACAGGTGCAGATTCAAGTGCCAATTACGGCCCAAGCACTGCTCCGGCAGCACTTCAAGAGCCGTCTCAATTTATTGAGCCGCCACTAAGACTTGATGGCGAGGCTGCAAGATATAGCCGTTATGACCAAGATGACTATACTCAGGCGGGTAATTTGTACCGCATCTTTAGTGAAGAAGAAAAGCAGCGTTTAGTTGAAACCATTGCTGGTACATTGAGCCAAGCAAGTGAAGATGTGCAATTGAGAATGGTTGAGCATTTCTTAAAAGCTGATAGCGATTATGGTCAACGCATCAAAACACTTTTGGAAGCATAATGGTCGCTAATTTGATTGTTAAGGTATTAGATAGAGGGTGTAACAGATTCT